>NZ_BAAAIZ010000128.1:28718-37309 GCF_039526425.1 Streptomyces thermospinosisporus | reverse complement strand
CGCCCCCGCCGCCTCCGCATGCCGGGATGCCGGGATGCCGATGCCGGATACGACGCACCCGGGCCTGTCTAACGCCGCCCTCGGCGCCGCGCCGTGCCGAAGACGGACCGGGTGATCTCCCGCCCGATCTGCGTGCCCAGCGACCGGGCGAGCGACTGGAACGCCCCGCTGCCCGCGACCTGCTCCACCAGCGAGTCGCGGTCCTCCCGCTCCTCGCGCGGCGCACCCCGCCGCCCGGTGCCCTTCCCCGCCCCGGCCGCCTCCCCGCGCACCTCGTCGGGGCCCTTCCCCCCGGCCCCACGCGCCTCGTCGGGACCCTTCGCCCCGCCCTCACGCACCTCGTCCGGCCCTGTCGCACCCGCATCCGCCCCCGGCTGCCGCCCGGCCAGCCGTTCGTACGCCGACTCGCGGTCCACAGCCTGTGCATAACGTCCGTACGCCGGGGACTCCCGGACCACCCGCTCCAGTTCCTCCGCCGGCACCGGACCCATCAGGGACTGAGGTGCCCGCAGCCGGGTCACCGCCACCGGGGTCGGGGCGCCGCGCTCGCTGAGCACGGTCACCGCGGCCTCCCCGGTACCGAGGCCGGTGAGCACCTCCTCCAGGTCGTACGGGGAGTCGGGGAAGGTCTTCACCGTGGCCTTCAGCGCCTTCTGGTCGTCCGGGGTGAAGGCGCGCAGCGCGTGCTGCACCCGGTTGCCGAGCTGGGAGAGCACCTCGGCCGGCACGTCCTTCGGGGTCTGCGTCACGAAGAACACGCCGACCCCTTTCGAGCGAATCAGCCGCACCGTCTGTGTGATCGAGTCCAGGAACGCCTTGGACGCGTCGTCGAACAGCAGATGCGCCTCGTCGAGGAAGAAGACCAGCTTGGGCCGGTCGATGTCGCCGACCTCGGGCAGATCGTGGAACAGGTCCGCCAGCAGCCACATCAGGAAGGTGGAGAACAGCGTCGGCCGGTCCTGCACGGCGGCCAGCTCCAGCACGGAGACGACCCCGCGCCCGTCCTCGGTGGTGCGCAGCAGCTCGGCGGTGTCGAACTCCGGCTCGCCGAAGAAGGAGGCGGCGCCCTCCGCCTCGAAGGCGGTCAGGGAACGCAGGATCACCCCGGCGGTCGCCGGGGACAGACCGCCGATGGACTTCAGCTCCTGCTTGCCCTCGTCCGAGGCCAGGAAGGCGACGACGGCCCGCAGGTCCTTGAGGTCGACCAGTTCCAGGCCCTTGCTGTCGGCGTAGTGGAAGATCAGCTGGAGGGACTGCTCCTGGGTCTGGTTGAGCTGCAGCACCTTGGACAGCAGCAGCGGCCCGAAGCTGGTGACGGTGGCCCGCACGGGGATGCCCGGGCCGATGCCGCCGAGGGCGTAGAACTCGGCGGGGAAGCCGGTGGCGGTCCACGCCTGGTGCACGTCACGGGCGCGTTCCTCGATCCGCGGCCCCGGCTTGCCCGGCCTGGCGATGCCGGACAGGTCGCCCTTGATGTCCGCGAGGAACACCGGCACGCCCTGCGCGGAGAGCTGTTCGGCGATCAGCTGGAGCGTCTTGGTCTTACCGGTGCCGGTGGCGCCCGCGACCAGGCCGTGCCGGTTGAGCATCGACAGCGGCACCCTGATCTGCGCGTCCGGCTGGCACTCCCCGTCCCAGATGAGGGCGCCCAGGTCCAGTGCCGGCCCGGCGAAGGCGTAGCCGGCGGCGATCTTCAGGGCCTCTTCGGGCAGGGCGGGGGCGCTGCCGGGCCCTTCGGGAGCGGTGGCCTGCGGAATGGTCCTGCGCTCGCTCATCTCGGGCACCTGTTCCCGTTTCGTCCTGCTTTCGGGTGTCTTTCTCAGCGTCGCACTGCGTCGCCATGGCTGCGCCCGGAACGTCTCGACCGGTAGGCTTTCCGTGTGATCTTCAAGCGCATCGGAAACGGCCGGCCGTACCCCGACCACGGCCGGGAGGGCACCCGGCAGTGGGCGGACGTGGCTCCGCGCCCGGTCCGCCTCGATCAGCTGGTGACGACAAAGCAGCAACTCGACCTCGAGACCCTCCTCGCGGAGGACTCGACCTTCTACGGCGACCTCTTCGCGCACGTCGTGAAGTGGCAGGGCGACCTGTACCTGGAGGACGGCCTGCACCGCGCGGTGCGCGCGGCACTCCAGCAGCGTCAGGTGCTGCACGCCCGCGTGCTCGAACTGGACTGAGCCGCTCCGGCGCCGGGGGGCCGCAGTGCCCCTTTCGGGTCGGACTGCACCCAGTCGATTGATCATCTAGTAGGCAGAGTCGCCGGAGCGCACTACGCTGCGCTCATGAGCATGCTGACTCCCCCCGGCATGGGCGGCCAGTACCGGATCACGGGTGACAAGTACCCGCGGATGCGCCGGCCCCGGCGGCGGGGCAGGCTCGTCGTCCTCACCATCGCCGGTGCGGCCGTGCTCGGCGGCGCGGGCTGGGGCACGCTCCAGCTCATCGACGTCTTCACCGGTGGTCGCAATCCCGCGAGGGCCGCCGGCGCCAAGCCCGCCTGCGCCGCCAAGGCGAGCCCCTCGCCCCGCGCGACCCCGCTGCCGAAGCCCGGCGCGTTCAAGGTCAACGTCCTCAACGCCACGACCCGCTCCGGGCTGGCCAAGAAGACCGCCGACGAGCTGAAGAAGCGCGGCTTCGCCATCGGCGAGGTCGGCAACGCGACCAAGGAGTACGACAAGAAGGTCAAGGGCACCGCGGTGCTGCTCGGCCCCGCGCCGGCCCTCGACACCTCGCTGCCGGTGCTCGCCACCCAGGTCGACGGCGCCGAACGCCGCACCGACGCCGCCCGCAAGGGCACCGAGGTCGACCTGATCATCGGCGACAAGTTCCGCGCCCTGACGAAGAAGGCGGACGCCGACAAGACCCTGGCCGCCCTGGCCAAGCCCTCCCCGGCGCCCACCGCGAAGAAGGGCTGCTGAGAACTTCCAGGACCCCGGGAAGGGCCTCCTGGAAGCGCACCTGGGGGTGTTCCGGGACTACTCGGCCGCGCCGTACATCCGGTCGCCCGCGTCGCCGAGGCCCGGCACGATGTAACCGTGCTCGTTGAGCCGCTGGTCGACCGCTGCGGTCACGACCGTCACCGGCGTGCCGGCCAGCTCCCGCTCCATGACCTCGACGCCCTCCGGCGCGGCCAGCAGCACCACGGCGGTCACATCGTCCGCGCCGCGCTTGATCAGCTCCTGGATCGCCGCGACCAGCGTGCCGCCGGTGGCCAGCATCGGGTCCAGCACGTACACCTGACGCCCGGAGAGATCCTCCGGCATCCGGGTGGCGTAGGTGGAGGCCTGCAGCGTCTCCTCGTTGCGGATCATGCCGAGGAAGCCCACCTCGGCGGTCGGCAGCAGCCGGACCATGCCGTCCAGCATGCCGAGCCCCGCCCGCAGGATCGGCACCACCAGCGGACGCGGGTGGGACAGCTTCACGCCCGTGGTCCGCTCCACCGGCGTCTGGATGTCGACCTGCTCGGTGCGCACGTCGCGCGTCGCCTCGTAGGCGAGCAGGGTGACCAGCTCGTCGGCCAGACGGCGGAAGGTCGCGGAGTCGGTGCGCTGGTCGCGCAGCGTGGTGAGCTTGTGGGCGACCAGGGGGTGGTCGACGACGTGGAGACGCATGTCCCCCACAGTAGCCGGGCCCTGCCGCCCCGGCGTCCCCGCCTGCCCGCAACCCCGCCGGGCCGCTTGTCACCCGATCGCTGGCGTCAAACCGCCCATCGGGGGGAAGGTGGGAGGGACGGACCGGGGTGGTGAGCCGATGCCTGAACAGGACTTCAGAGACGATCCGCCGTCCGCCGGGACCCGCCGCGGTCCCGGCGAGTCCGAGACGGAGGACGAGCGGCGCCGGCGACGCGCACTGTTCCTGCGCGAGCTCGCCGAGGCGCGCGCCCTGCGCGACCGCGTCCAGCCACGCCGCGCCAAGGCGGCCCGGCTGCGCCACGCGATGCGGATGCGGACCTTCCGCTGGTAGACCGGCCGCCGGACCGCGCCCCCGGCAGGCACGGCGACACTCCGGTCCGCCCCGGCGACCGCGCCGGCCGCAAGCCCGCAGAGCCCGGGGAGGCTCCGGGAAGCCCCGGGAAGTTCTGGGAAGCCCGGGAAGTTCCGGGAACACACGGGCGTTGGCGGAAGTAGCCTTGCGGACACGGCACCCGCGTACGATCCGCATGTGGCGACAACGAGTGTGCCGGCGGGCCCCGCACGGACCCGCCCAGACGCATACGACACACCATGCGACGCGACATCCGACGCTACATCCGACGCGACATCCGACGCGACATGCGATCAAAACTGCCGGACACAGGGAGCCGAAGACGTCCCTCAGGGACCTTGTTTCTGCCACGATTCCGAATGGGTGGGCTCGCAGGAGCACTTGCCGCCCGCAACCTCCGCCGGGAGGATCCCCAACCGGCACGCCTATGACCAGTGGGAGAGTCACGGTGTACTTCGCCGCACTGCTCGCGCGCACCGAAGACGGGTGGGAAGCGAGCGACACAGAGCTCGACGATGTGGAGACCCTGTCCGATCTGGCCGACCTGGCTCGGGAAGCCTCTCCCGACGAGGACACGGTGCTCGTGCTGATCGAGCAGGAGGACGGCTGGTTCGGCGTCGTCCGCGTGGAGGGCGAGGACGAGGATCCTCGAATCTACGTCTCCGACGCCGCAGCCGCGTCCCGCAGCAGCTACGGGGAGATCCTGCTCACCGACGAGCTGCTCGGCCGTGAACCCGGGGACGACGGCACCGACCTGGACGCCCTCGACCTCGACGGCACGGAGGACGGCGAGCCCGCCGACGACACCGTCGCCGACGACACGGGCGCCGGGTCCGTACCGCACGGGCCGGTCGGAGACGCCCGGATCCTGGAGGACCTGGGCGTGAGCGAGAAGGAACTGGCCTCGCTGACCGAGGACGCCGTCAACACGATCGCCGAGGCGCTCGGTGCCTCGGAGGTCCTGGAGACCGTCCGCTGATCATGCAGAACACCTCAGGGCCGCCGGACCCGGTACGCGACCCCTGGCGGCCCGCGATGCGGCTCGCCCTGGCCGAGGCCGAACGCGCCGTGAGCGGCGGGGACGTGCCCGTGGGCGCCGTGGTGCTGGCCCCGGACGGCAGCACCGTGCTGGCCTCCGCGCACAACGAGCGGGAGGCCGGGCACGACCCCACGGCGCACGCCGAGGTGCTCGCGTTGCGGCGGGCCGCCGCCGCACTCGGCGAGTGGCGGCTGGCCGGCTGCACCCTGGTGGTCACGCTGGAGCCCTGCACCATGTGCGCGGGCGCGATCCAGCAGGCCCGGGTGGACCGGGTGGTCTACGGCGCCCGGGACGAGAAGGCGGGCGCGGTCGGCTCCCTGTGGGACGTCGTCCGCGACCGGCGGCTCAACCACCGGCCCGAGGTGATCGAGGGCGTGCTCGCCGAGGAGTGCGCCCGGCCGCTCACGGAGTTCTTCCGGGTGCGGTGAGGGTTTTTCCGGGGGCGGTGAGGTGCCGGCCGGCTCCGCGCCGGTCCGCGCATATCGATTTCAAACCACGCCGCACTGTGCTGTAAGGTCTCCCTCGGTAGCGTGTCCGAGCGGCCGAAGGAGCTCGCCTCGAAAGCGAGTGTGGCGCAAGTCACCGAGGGTTCAAATCCCTCCGCTACCGCTTGTGAAGGGCCCCGTCGTCGGACGGGGCCCTTCGTGCGATCATGGGGCCCGTTCGGCGCGTGACACCAGCGCATCACCGTGACGACCGTGACAGGGGAGGGCCGCGATGGCGGTGAACTCTAAGAAGCTCGCCGTGTACCTCGTCGCGGTCTTCGTGCTGTACGTGATCATCACCGATCCGGAGAAGGCGGCGGACTACGTCCAGATAGGCTTCGAGGGCATCTCGGAAGCCGCGAAGGCCCTCGGAGACTTCATGACCTGGCTGGCCAACGGAGGTAAGTGATGATCCGCCACCTGGTGCTCTTCAAGCTGAACGAGGGCGTCGAGCGGGACGACCCCCGGGTCGTGAAGGGCGTGGAGGCCTTCCGCTCGCTGGAGGGCAAGATCCCCGAGATCCGGTTCTGGGAGTGCGCCTGGAACATCAGCGACCGCCCCATCGCCTACGACTTCGCCATCAATTCCGCGTTCGACGACACGGACGCGCTGCGCCGCTATGTGGAGCACCCGGACCATCAGGCGGGGGTCGCGCTCTGGCGGGAGTTCTCCACCTGGGTGATCGCGGACTACGAGTTCTGACCGGGGCCGGTTCACCCGTTCGCCTCGTGCCCTCCGCCGTCACGGCGGAGGGTTTTCGCATGCTGGGGGTGCCCTCTTCCTCGCTCAACACGAAATATGCGGTGCTTGCACACGGTTAGCCTGTCTTGTGATGCTATGACCGCTTTTGACGGATGAGTTGACGGATAAGAGGTGGCGTTGACCGTGTCGGCCAGTACTGCGCCGCCCCAGGACGAGGTTCCCGCAGCCGCACCCGTCCCCGCCAAGCGCCGGGGCGCCGACACACGGGCGCTGACCCAGGTCCTCTTCGCCCAGCTCAAGGAGCTCGAACCGGGCACCCCGGAGCACGCCCGCGTACGCGCGGCGCTCATCGAGGCCAACCTTCCGCTGGTGCGCTACGCGGCGGCCCGGTTCCGCTCGCGCAGCGAGCCGATGGAGGACGTGGTCCAGGTCGGCACCATCGGGCTCATCAACGCCATCGACCGCTTCGACCCCGACCGGGGCGTGCAGTTCCCGACCTTCGCGATGCCGACGGTGGTCGGCGAGATCAAGCGGTACTTCCGCGACAATGTGCGCACCGTGCACGTGCCGCGCCGGCTGCACGAGCTGTGGGTGCAGGTCAACAGCGCGACGGAGGACCTGACCACCGCGTTCGGGCGCACCCCGACGACCGCCGAGATCGCCGAGCGGCTGCGCATCAGCGAGGAGGAGGTGCTCTCCTGCATCGAGGCGGGGCGCTCGTACCACGCGACCTCGCTGGAGGCCGCGCAGGAGGGCGACGGGCTGCCGGGGCTGCTGGACCGGCTCGGCTACGAGGACCCGGCGCTGGACGGCGTGGAGCACCGGGACCTCGTCAGGCATCTGCTGGTGCAACTGCCCGAGCGGGAGCAGCGGATTCTGCTGCTGCGGTACTACAGCAACCTCACCCAGTCGCAGATCAGTGCGGAGCTCGGGGTCTCGCAGATGCATGTGTCGCGCCTGCTGGCGCGGAGTTTTCAGCGGTTGCGGTCGGCCAACCGGATCGACGCGTAGTCCTGTCGGACGGATGGGGGCGGGAGGCGACGGTCGGGGGCCGGATTGACGGTCGGGGCCCGGATCGGGGGTCGGGGCCCGGATCGGGGGTCGGGGCTCGGATCGGGGGTCGGGGGCCGGATTGACGGTCGGGGGTCGGATTGAGGGTCGCGTAGGGTTGTAGTCCGTGCCTCGTTTGCGGGCGGACAGGTGATCGATCCGTCACCGGGGAGAGCGAATCGCTCACCTGCGGAACTGTGCGCACTTCTCGGCCGAAACACCGTCAGACCGCCTGTTTCCAGGGCGGATTCGTATCTCGGATGTCGACATGTCACTACAGCGCGTTGCCGACATGTGACATTCTGCGGGAGACGCGTTTGCCGGAGCCTCGGCGCCGGTATTCAGGTGAAGGCTGCGTTCCTCGGACGGGAGCGCTCGCCGCGACCGTCCCGCGACCCAAAGGGGGTGGCATGTCCGCAGACCAGGGCAGCTCGAAGGTGCTCACGCTCGCGGAGAGCGAGACAGCTCCCGATGCTCTCGACGCACTCGGCCCCGTCCCGCCCGTCCTCCCGCCCGTCGACGAAGGCACGGCTCTGGACGCCGAGCCTGCCGCGGAGCTGTCGGCCACCGCGGCTCTCGACACCCGCACCCTGTCCCGCTCCCTGTTCCTGCGGCTCGCCGCGCTCGACGAGGACAGCCCCGAGCGGGCCTACGTCCGGGACACCCTGATCGAGCTGAACCTCCCGCTCGTGCGGTACGCGGCGGCACGGTTCCGCTCCCGCAACGAGCCGATGGAGGACATCGTCCAGGTCGGCACGATCGGGCTGATCAAGGCGATCGACCGGTTCGACTGCGAACGGGGCGTGGAGTTCCCGACGTTCGCGATGCCGACGGTGGTCGGGGAGATCAAGCGGTTCTTCCGGGACACGTCCTGGTCGGTGCGGGTGCCGCGGCGGCTGCAGGAGCTGCGGCTGGCGCTCACCAAGGCGAGCGACGAGCTGTCGCAGAAGCTGGACCGGTCGCCGACGGTGCCGGAGCTGGCGGCCGTGCTCGGGGTGTCGGAGGAGGACGTCGTCGACGGGCTCGCCGTCGGCAACGCGTACACGGCGTCGTCGCTGGACTCGCCGGCCCCGGAGGACGACGGCGGCGAGGGCTCGCTGGCGGACCGGCTGGGCTACGAGGACGCGGCGCTGGAGGGCGTGGAGTACCGGGAGTCGCTGAAGCCGCTGCTGGCGAAGCTGCCGCCGCGGGAGCGGCGGATCATCATGCTGCGGTTCTTCGCGAACATGACGCAGTCGCAGATCGGTGAGGAGGTCGGCATCTCGCAGATGCACGTCTCACGGCTGCTGACGCGGACGCTGGCGCAGTTGCGGGAGGGTCTGATCTCCGAC
>NZ_BAAAIZ010000128.1:0-28685 GCF_039526425.1 Streptomyces thermospinosisporus | reverse complement strand
CGCTTGTCGAGCGCAACGGCGGCCGCCGTGTTTTCCGGACCCGCTTGGCCTGTCTGCTCGGCCTACTTGAACGCGAGCCAGGCGATGGCCGCGAGGACGGCCACGGCGACCACGGCGCCGAGGATCAGGCCGATGCGGGAGCCGCCACCGGAGGCGTTGGACTGGCGGCCCTGGGGGGCCTCGTCGACGAACGCGCGGAACATCTGGGTGCTGCCGGCGGGGTCGTGGTTGCCCTGCGGGTTGTGGGTGTCAGCCATGCCCCGAGACCCTAGCGAATCCCTGGCCGGGGGCCCAAGCGGGGTGCTGTGCAGGTCCGGTGCGGCTGGGTGGGGGTTCGCGTGGCCATGCCTGCGGCGCACCTGCCCCTCCGGTGGGGGTGCGCGCAGCCGCCGAGTGTCTGGACGGAACAGGGGAGACGTGCACCCCCTGTTTACTGCCGCCAATACTTGCCTTTGCCAAGTTTTGAGGCCCCGGACCCCCGTTTTATTTGCCTGCGGCAACCATCAATCTCTATGGTTGCTCTAAGCAACGAATGGGAGGTGCCGTGCCCGATCAGGCGCCCTACGAAGAGCTGGTCCGGCAGTTCAGCGCCTTCGGAGCCGTGAAGAGAGAGATGCGCCGCATCATGCCGGCCGACTGCCAGAGCGGCTCCGCAGCCGTCCTGACCCTGCTCAGCCGCCACGGCGACATGCGCATGAGCAAGCTCGCCGAACTCCTCGCCGTGGACATGTCCGTCACCAGCCGCCACGTCGCCCACGTGACCGAACGCGGCTGGATCGAACGCTTCCCCGACCCCGCGGACAAACGCTCCCGCATCCTGCACCTCACCCCCGCCGGCCAGGCCCAGCTCGACGAGATGTTCCGCCGCACCACCCAGCTGCTCGCCGAACGCCTCGCCGACTGGTCCGACGACGACATCGGCCGGCTCGCCCAGCTGATGGGCCGCCTCAGGGACAGCTTCGGCGACTGCCGCACCGCACCTCCCGCCCAGACCACCCGTACTCCCGCACGCACCTAAGAGAAGGAAGCCCATGGCAACGACCACACCATCCGGTGTGCGGGCTCATGCCAAGCACGGGGGAGGCTCCTCCGACAGCACTGCTCCGATGACGCACCGGCAGATCATGGAGGCTCTGTCCGGCCTGCTGCTCGGCATGTTCGCCGCGATCCTGTCCTCCACCATCGTCACCAACGCCCTGCCGGAGATCGTCTCCGACCTCGGCGGCGGCCAGAGCGCCTACACCTGGGTGGTCACCTCCTCGCTGCTGGCGATGACGGCGACCACCCCGCTGTGGGGCAAGATGGCCGACCTGGTCAGCAAGAAGGCGCTGGTCCAGATAGCCCTGATCATCTTCGTGATCGGCTCCGTCGTGGCCGGCCTGGCGCAGAACCCGGGCATGCTGATCGGCGCCCGTGTCATCCAGGGCCTGGGCGCCGGCGGTCTGGCCGCCCTGGCGCAGATCATCATGGCCGCGATGATCTCCCCGCGGGAGCGCGGCCGTTACTCGGGCTACCTCGGCGCGACCTTCGCCGTCGCCACCGTCGGCGGCCCGCTGCTCGGCGGTGTCATCACCGACACCAGCTGGCTGGGCTGGCGCTGGTGCCTGTACGTCGGTGTGCCGTTCGCCGTGATCGCGCTGCTCGTGCTGCAGAAGACGCTGAAGCTGCCGCTGGTCAGGCGCGAGGTGAAGGTCGACTGGGCCGGTGCCTTCTTCATCACCGCCGCGGTCTGCCTGCTGCTGATCTGGGTGACCTTCGCCGACGACAAGTACGCGTGGATGTCCTGGCAGACCGGGGTCATGGTCGGCGGTTCGGTGCTGCTGACGCTGGTCTTCCTGGTGGTGGAGACGAAGGCGAGCGAGCCGATCATTCCGCTGCGGCTGTTCCGCAACCGCACCATCACGCTGGCCTCGCTGGCCTCGCTGTTCGTCGGCATCGCGATGTTCGCCGGCACCGTCTACTTCAGCCAGTACTTCCAGCTGGCCCGGGGCAAGTCGCCGACCATGTCCGGCGTCATGACCATCCCGATGATCGGCGGCCTGTTCGTCTCGTCCACGGTCTCCGGCCTGATCATCACCAAGACCGGCCGGTGGAAGTCCTGGCTGCTGGCGGGCGGCGCGCTGCTGACCGCGGGCCTGGGCCTGCTGAGCACCATGCGCTACGACACCCCGTACTGGCACATCGCGCTCTTCATGGCGCTGCTGGGTCTCGGCGTCGGCATGATGATGCAGAACCTGGTGCTGTGCACCCAGAACCAGGTGGCCCCGACCGACCTGGGCGCCGCCTCCTCCGTGGTGACCTTCTTCCGGTCGCTCGGCGGTGCGGTGGGCGTCTCGGTGCTGGGCTCCGTGATGGCCACCCGGATCAGCCACTACGCCGAGGACACCATCGGGCAGCTGAGCCCGAAGGAGCAGGCGGCCGCCGCGCAGGTGTCCGGCGGCGGCTCGATCCCGGACATGGACCTGCTGCCGCACGGCATCCGCGAGTGGCTGGAGAGCGCCTACGGGCACGGCATCGCCGACATCTTCCTGTACGTCGCGCCGATCGCCTTCCTCGCCTTCCTGGTGACCCTGTTCATCAAGGAGGTCCCGCTGAAGACCTCGGGCGCGCTGGCGCAGGCCGCCGAGGAGGAGAAGGAGAGGGAAAAGGAGAAGGGGGAGGAGGCGGTTCCGGCTGTGGTGGGGGCTGAGCCCGCGGGGGGCGAGGCTCCGCAGCAGCAGCCCGTCGCCGTCGCTTCGGCGGGCGGTGAGGCGGGGGCCTCCAGCTCCGGTGTCCCGGTGCGCGGTGTGGTGCGCGGGGACGGGGGTGCGGCCGTGCCGGGGGCCGCGGTCACGCTGATCTCGCTGGCAGGCCGGCAGCTGGGGCGGTCGGTCGCGCAGGCCGACGGGTCCTACGTGCTGGACGCGCCGGGCGCGGGCTCGTACGTGCTGATCGCCTCCGCCGACGGCTACCAGCCGCAGGCCTCCACCCTCGTGGTGAACGACGAGCCGGTCTCCTACGACGTGCTGCTCAGCGGCACCAGCGGGCTGACCGGGGTGGTGCGCGCCGCGGACGGCGGGCTGCCGGTGAAGGACGCGATGGTCGTGGTGACCGATGTGCGCGGGGATCTGCTGGCCACCGCCACCACCGGTGAGCAGGGCGAGTTCGCGCTCGCCGAACTGGTGCCGGGCACGGTGACGGTGGCGGTCAACGCCGAAGGGTTCCGGCCGCGCGCCCTGCCCGTGGAGGTGGGCGGCACCGGGATCACCCGGATCGAGGTCGACCTGGAGGCGGGGGCCCGCATCCAGGGGATCGTGCGGGCGCCGCACGGTCCGCTGGCCGACGCCCGCGTGACGCTCGTCGACGGGGCGGGCAACGTCGTCGGCACGGCGACCACGGGCTCGGACGGGGCGTACGCCTTCACCGACCTGGACGCCGGCGAGTACACCGTGATCGCGACCGGCTACCCGCCCGTGGCGACGGCCCTCACGGTCGCCGGGCAGGGCATCGACGGCCACGACATCGAGCTCGCCCACCCCGGCGAGTAGCCGGATCCCGGCCCGCGGCGGGCGGGCGTGCCCGGAGGGTTTCGGGTGCGCGGTCCGTCGCGGGCCGGTTCCTTTGACCCAAGTGTGTGTTGTGCAGGGAGAAACGGGATGGGACTGACCGCGAGGATCCGTACCAGGGACGGATGGGCCGTGTCGCACGCGGTCGTCACGGTGACCGACATGAGGGGCACGCAGGTGCTGCGGGCCGAGGCGGACGCCGAGGGAGCGGTACGGGATGCGACGCCACTGGCGCCGGGCGCGTACACGGTGATCGTCACGGCGGTCGGCTACGCGCCCGCCGCCGCGAGCGCCCTCGTCACCGCGAGCGGGCGGGCCGAGGTCGGCACGGTGACCCTGGCCCGGCAGGGCGGGACCGAGCTGCCGCCGCCGGGGCCGTGGACCATCGACCCGGCGCACTCGAGCGTGGCCGCGGTCGCCCGGCACCTGGGCATCTCCAGTGTGCGCGGCCGGTTCACCGAGTTCGCCGGGAGCGTGGAGGTCGCGCCGGACGACGTCACCAAGTCGCGGGTGGAGGCGGTGATCTCGGCGGCGTCCATCGACACCGGCAACGGCATGCGCGACACGCATCTGCGGTCCGCCGACTTCCTCGACGTGGAGCGGTACCCGGAGATCACCTACCGGTCGACCGGGCTGACCGGGGCAGGGCCCGACCGCTGGACGGTCCACGGCGAGCTGACGATGCGCGGGGTCGTCCGGCCGGTCGACCTGGACCTGGCCCATGGGCACGGGCCAGGACCCGTGGGGCGGCACCCGGGCGGCCTTCCGCGCCACGGCCGAACTGCGCCGGGAGGACTTCGCGATGAACTACAACCAGATCCTCCAGGCGGGCGTCGCGGCCATCGGGACCACGCTCAAGGTGGAGCTGGACATCCAGGCGGTGCAGGGAGAGTCACTGCCGGCCGCTTGAGGCGCCCTCGGCCGTACGCGCCACCAACTGGTCGCACAGATCGCGGAGTTTGATGTTCCGGTTCTGTGAGGCGCGGCGCAGCCGGTCCAGGGCACGGTCCGGGGCGATCCGTTCGTGGGCCATGAGGATGCCGATCGCCTGGTCGATGACGCTGCGCGAGAGCAGCGCGGTGCGCACATCGGCGGCGGTCTGCCCCAGGCGCTCGATGCGCAGCGCCGTGTCGATCGCGTCCGCCGCCCGGGCGGCGAAGACCTGGGCCGCCGAGCGGCCCTCGGCGAGCGAACCGGCCTTCTGGCCATAGAGGTTGAGGGCCGCGCTCGGCTCGCCCTCCTCCAGCCGCAGCGGGACGGCCAGCACGCTGCACACCCCGGCGGCCAGCGCGTAGCGGGCGAACCGGGGCCAGCGGTCGTCCCCGGCCAGATCGGGGACGTACTGCTCGGCACCGGTCTCCGCGGCCGCCGTGCACGGGCCCGCACCGTACTCGTACCGGCACAGGTCCAGGCCGCTCGGCGGTCCGCTGCTGCCCGCGAGGGTCAGCAGACGGTCCGCCCGCCGCACTGTGACGCTGCTCGCCAGGGCGCCGGGCATCTCCCGCACGGCACGGTCGGTCAGATCGCGCAGCAGCGTGTCGAGCCCGCTGCTGCGGACCATCGCCTGGTCCAGAGTCTCGGACATCTCGGGAGTCATGACCGTACGGATATCCCGTCGGCCCGCGTGCACGCCCATGAGGTGGGTCACCGGGCGAGCGCTTCCCCGCGGGGTGCGGGCGTGGTGCAATGGATCAAACGGGTGAGGAAACGGCCTTGCCGGTATCCGGACGAATGTCTGTCAGGTGAGTACCGTGTCCGTCCCGCCCCGACTCCGTGCTGCGCACGATCCCCCCGGCCGCCTGCTGCTGCCGCTGCCTCCCGAGATCGACTTCGGCAACGCCTCCGAGGTGCTCGCCCTCGTGCTGTGCGCGGTCCGCTGGGCGCCCGGCCGCCCCCGGGTGCTGGTCCTCGACTTCACCGGCACCGGCTTCATGGACTCCCAGGGCGTCCGGCTCATCGGCGACCTCAGCAAGCAGCTGCACCCGGAGACCCGCGTCCATGTGGTGGCCCGCCCGGACAGCACCGCGGGCCGGGTCCTGGAACTGACCCGGCTGCGCCGGGACGTGCCCGTGTACGACAACGCGGGGGACGCGCTGCGGGCCTGGGTGCCGGAGACGGGGAGGGGGTAGGGCCGGATCAGGGCCGGATCAGGGCAGGATCAAGGCCGGATCAGGATTGGTCGGGATCGGTCGGGACCGGTCGGGATCGGAGAAGGCCGGCTAGGAGCCGTCGGCCGGATCGGGGGTCTCCCGGGCGACCATCGTCTCGATGCCGGCGATCATCAGGTCCAGGGCGAAGGCGAAGTCGCGCTCCAGCATCTCCTCGACGGTGTCGCCGCCCCGCGCCTTCATGATCTTCGTGGACTCCTCGATGACCTCGGCGGCGTCCGGCGCCCGGGTCGCCGCGCTCAGCGCGTGCTCGTGGTACTCGTCCGGGGTCATCCCCGTCTCCGCGACCCGGGCGAGGAAGTGGCCCTCGATGGTGCCGTAACCGTAGACGAACTGGAAGACGGCGGCGATCGCCCCGGTGCGGCGGTGCACGGGCAGCCCGGTCTTGCCGATCACCTGCTGGACCACCCGGGAGAAGGACAGCGAGTTGGGCCCGATGTTGAGGAAGCTCCCGGCCAGCGGCGACACCCAGGGGTGGCGCACCAGCATCGAGCGGTACTCCCGCGCCAGCGCCCGCAACTGGTCGCGCCAGTCCTCACCGGCCTCCGGGTCGGGGAGGGCGAGCTCGCCGAACACCTGGTCGAGGGCGAGCTCCAGCAGGTCGTCCTTGGTGTCGACGTACCAGTAGAGGGACATCGCGGTCACGTTCAGCTCGGCCGCGAGCCGGCGCATGGAGAACTTGGCCAGCCCCTCGGCATCCAGCAGCCGTACGCCGGCGGCGGTGATCCGGTCCCGGTCCAGCCCGGACGGCTGCCCGTCCCCCCGCCGGCCCCGCCGGGGCTTGCCCTCCAGCCAGACGCTGGTCCGTGAACTCCCCCGGCCTGCTCTGGCCATGCGCACCCTTCCTGCACTTGTCGACACCGGCCAGCCTAAGCGCCCTCGCCGAGGCACCGGGAGCCGCGTCGCGCCCGGCCGGCCCGTGGCTTCCGGTAAGCGGAACCTCTGGGACCGCTTGGCGTCTCAGGTACGTTCTCCCCGCTCCGCGCGCCTGAGCAACAGCGCGGCGAGCAGTCCGCCGAGCAGCACGGCCGCCGCCCCCACCAGCTGGCTGCTCTCCAGTCCGGAGGCGAACGCCTCGGTCACCCGTGCCCGCTCCTGCGCCGAGTCCGCGGCGGCCAGCGCCGCCGGCAGCGAGCTCGCCGCCACCGGGATCAGGGCCGCGAAGCGTGCGTTGAGCACCGCCCCCAGCACGGCCACGCCCAGGCCGTTGCCGAACTCCGCCAGGGTGCCGTTGATCCCGGCCCCGGCGCCGGCCTTCTCCGGCGGGATGGAGCTCATGATGGCGTGCGCCATCACCGGGGTGCCGACCGCGGTGCCCGCCCCGATCAGCACCAGGCCCAGCAGCGTCCCGGCGTAGCCGTGCTCGGTGAGCGTGGCGATCGACACCAGTCCCGCGGCCATCACCGCCATGCCGAGCGCGATGGCCGGCGGTGCCCCGAGCCGTGCGGCCGCCTTCGCCGCCAGGCCGGAGAAGTTGAGCGCCACCACGGTCAGCGCCAGCGGCGCGGTCCGCAGGCCCGCCTCCAGCGGCCCGTAGCCCAGCACGAACTGCAGATGCTGGGTGAGCAGGAAGAGCGCCCCGCCCATGCCGAAGGTGATCAGCACGGCGCCGGCGACCGCACCGGTGAACCGGCGGTTGGTGAAGAAGTGCAGGTCGAGCATCGGATACGGGATGCGGCTCTCCCAGTACGCGAAGACGCCGAGCACCACCACCGCTACGGCCGTCGTCCCCAGGACGCGGGCCGACGTCCAGCCGTGCTCGGGGCCGGAGATGATCGCGTAGACCAGGGCGGCCATGCCGATCGTCGACAGCAGCGCGCCCAGCAGGTCGGGGCGGTCGCCGCGGGGCGCCTTGGACTCGGGCACCAGCGCGACGACGGCGATCAGGCCCAGGGCCGCGACCGGCAGGTTGATCAGGAAGATCGCGCCCCACCAGAAGTGGTTGAGCATGAAGCCGCCGACCAGCGGGCCGGTGGCGAAGCCGAGTGCGTTGACCGCGCTCCAGATGCCGATGGCCCTGGGCTGCTCGTCGGGCGTGAAGATCTGCATCACCACGGCAAGGGTGGTGGTCAGCAGCAGCGCGCCGCCGACGCCCATGCCCGCCCGGGCCGCGATCAGCTGCGCGGAGGAATCGGCGAGTCCGGCCACCAGGGAGCCGGCGCCGAACAGGACCAGGCCGGCGATCAGCATCTTCTTGCGGCCGTAGCGGTCGGCGGCGCTGCCCGCGGTGAGCAGCAGGCCCGACTGCACCAGTGAGTAGGCGTTGATCATCCACTGGATGTCGGAGGTGGCGGCGTTCATCTCGCGGGTGAGCGAGGGGATGGCCACGTTCAGGACGGTGTTGTCGAGCAGCACGGTGAGCTGCGCGAGACAGATGACTCCGAGAATCAGCCAGCGCTTCGAGTCGCCCGGCGCCTTCGGGGTCGCCTCGGGCGGGGCCGCCTGCTCGTTGGGGGACGTCGTCATGCTGTACACCGTATAAGAGATCCCTTACGGTGTACAGCTGACTAGTTCGCGGTAGCCGGGGGCGGGTCAGTCGGCCGCCTTCCGGGTGAGGTCGTAGAAGGTGACCGAGCCCGCCGTCACCTCCTCGAAGTTCTGCTGCACCCAGGCGGAGATCTGCGCCGACGCGGAGGATTCGGTGCCCAGGGCACGGCCGCCGCCCATGGCCCCGCCGGCGATGAAGTAGTGGATCCTGCCGTCCTCGACGTACCGCTGGAACTGGGCAAGGGCCGGGGAGGGGTCGGTGCCGTTGAAGCCGCCCACGGCCATCACGGGCTCACCGGTGGCGAGTTGGTAGCTCGCGGCGTTCTGGGCACCGATGGCGGCCGCCGCCCAGGTGTAGTCGTCCGCATCGGTTTCCAGCAATTTCCTGGCTTCGGAGCCGACGTCGGTGCCGCCGAGGAGGCCGCCCATGGCGCCGCGGCCGCCGGGTCCGGTGCCTCCGCCCCGTCCTCCGGGTGCGGTGCCTCCGCTCTGTCCTCCGGGTCCGTAGCTTCCGTTCGGTCCTCCGGGTCCGTTGCCGGGTGGGGTGCCGTTGGGTATTCCGCCGCCGGGGGGCGTGGTGCCGTCGTTCTGCTGGGGTCCGCCGTTCCGGCCCGTCGGGCCGCCGCCGGGAAAGCCGCCGGGCGGGATCTGGCCCTGCGGGCTCTGCTGACCCTGCTGGTTCTGTGCGCCATCGGGGAAGCCGCGCCCGTCCGGGTCGCCACCGCCGGGACCCGCGTCACCGCCGGGGCCGCCGCCCGTACGGAACCCCGCAGGGCCTGCCGTGACGATCGAACCCGAGTGGCCCTGCTGGAGCGTGCTGAGCGTGTACGCGGTCGGGCCCGCCAGCGATGCCACCAGGCCGAGGCCGGCCGCCGCGAGGGCCACGGGCCGCCGGACCCGGCCGGCGAAGGTCAGGCCGAGGGCGGCGAGCAGCCCGCCGGCCAGCACCAGCCACTTCAGCCAGGGCTGGTAGCCGGGCGTGCGGTTCAGCAGGACGTATCCCCAGGCGGCCGTGGCCGTGACGGCGGCCGCAAGGGTGAGCGAGGGCCAGAGGGAGCGCCGCTTCTCCCAGAGCAGGGTCGCGCCCGGTCCGGCGACGGCGGCCAGGTACGGGGCGAGGGCCACCGTGTAGTACTCGTGGAAGATGCCCGCCATGTAGCTGAAGACGGCCAGGGTCGTCAGCAGCGAGCCGCCCCAGACGAGGAACGAGGCGCGAGCCGGGTCGGTGCGTGCGGCCCTGCGGGTGAGGATCAGCCCGGCGGCGAGCAGGATCAGCGCGGCGGGCAGCAGCCAGGAGATCTGGCCGCCGGTCTGAAAGTTGAACATCCGGTCCCAGCCGGTCTCCCCCCACCGGCCGCCGCCACCGCCGGGACCGGCGCCGCCCCCGCCGACGCTGCCGGTCTCCTCCCCGTTGAGCCGGCCGAGGCCGTTGTAGCCGAGGGTCAGCTCCAGGAAGCTGTTGTGCTGCGAGCCGCCGATGTACGGCCGGGACGAGGCCGGCCACAGTTCGACGACCGCCACCCACCAGCCGCCGGAGACCACCAGCGCGGCCGTCGCCAGCGCCAGTTGAGCAAGCCGTTTCCGCAGGCGGACCGGGGCGCAGACGCCGTGCACGAGGGCGAGCACGGGGAGGATCAGGAAGGCCTGAAGGGTCTTGGTGAGGAACGCGAAACCGATCGTGACGCCGGCCCACACCAGCCACTTCGTGCGGCCGTCCTCGACGGCCCGGATCACCAGGTAACAGGCGAGGGACATCAGCAGCGCCAGCAGCGCGTCCGGGTTGTTGAAGCGGAACATCAGCGCCGCGACCGGTGTGAGGGCCAGCACGGTGCCCGCGAGCAGACCGGCCGCCCGGCCGAAGCGGCGGCGGACGGCCGCGTGGACCACGGCGACGGTGGCGACGCCCATCAGCACCTCGGGGACGAGGATCGCCCAGGAGTTCAGGCCGAAGAGCCGGACGGAGAGCGCCATCGGCCACAGGGCGGCCGGGGGCTTGTCCACCGTGATGGCGCCCGCCGCGTCCAGCGAGCCGAAGAAGAACGCCTTCCAGGACTGGCTGCCCGCCTGGACGGCGGCCGAGTAGAAGGAGTTGGCGTAGCCGGAGGCGCTGAGGTTGTGCAGATACAGCAGGCCGGTGGTGAGCAGCAGGGCGAGGAGGGCCGGGCGCGCCCAGCGAGGGTCCTGCGGCCGCCCGCGCCACAACCGGCGGAGGAGGGGCTGCCGTTCGGGGTGCTGCTCGGTCATCGGGAGTCCCTCGGGTCGTGGCCGGCGGCGAAGTGGTCCCGTTCCGGGAACACCCAGGCGCGGAAGAGCAGGAAGCGGAGGATGGTCGCCGCGAGATTGGCGACGACGAGGACGGCCAGTTCGGTGGAGTGCGCGGGCTCGTGCGTCGCCGTGTTCAGCGCGGCGAGTGAGCCGCTGGTCAGGACGAGGCCGATGGCGAAGACGACAAGTCCCTGGGCCTGGTGGCGCACCACTCCGCGGCGCCCCCGCACCCGGAAGGTGAGGCGCCGGTTGGCGGCGGTGTTGGCGAGGGCCGAGACCAGCAGGGCGAGCGCGTTGGCGGGCTGGGAACCGGTGAAGGAGCGGAAGGTTGTGTAGAGCAGCAGGTAGAAGAGGGTGGAGAGGACGCCGACGGTGCAGAAGCCGGCCAGTTGCCGGGCCAGTCCTCGCGGTACGTCCTCGAGAGTGCGGTCGCGGGGATCGTCGCCGAAGGGGCGGGCCAGCCGGTCCAGTGGGAGCGCGCCGGTGGCCAGGGCCCGGCCCACCCGCCACACGCCTTTGAGGTCCTCGGCGGCCGTGCGCAGGATGTGGACCCTGGAGTCGGGGTCGTCCACCCAGTCGACCGGCACCTCGTGGATGCGGAGCCCAGCTCGCTCGGCGAGCACCAGCAGTTCGGTGTCGAAGAACCAGCCGGTGTCCTCCACCAGCGGGAGCAGCACCCGCGCCACGTCACGGCGGATCGCCTTGAACCCGCACTGCGCGTCGGAGAAGCGGGCCTGGAGCGAGCCGCGCAGGATCAGGTTGTAGGAGCGGCTGAGGAACTCCCGCTTGGCTCCGCGCACCACCCGGGAACCGCGGCTCAGCCGGGAGCCGATGGCGAGGTCCGAGTGGCCGGAGATCAGCGGGGCCACCAGCGGCAGCAGAGCGTTGAGGTCGGTGGACAGGTCCACGTCCATATAGGCGAGGACGGGGGCGTCGGAGGCCGACCAGACGGTGTGCAGGGCCCGGCCGCGTCCCTTCTGCTCCAGCCGGACGGACCTGACCTCGTCGAGCCGCTCCGCGAGTCGGGTGGCCAGCCGCGGGGTGGCGTCGGTGGAGGCGTTGTCCGCGATCGTGATGCGGAAGGCGTAGGGGAAGGTGCGGGCAAGGTGCTCGTGCAGCCGGCGGACGCACGGCTGGAGGTCCTTCTCCTCGTTGTGGACCGGTATCACGACGTCCAGGACGGGCGTGCCCGCTCCCGCGGCCGGCAGATGCCGCCGGGCCGGCAGGGCGCCGGGGAAAGAATCGGTGTGCATGGCACCCGACGGTCGTCAACTGCCCTGTTGCAGGGGTGTGGTGAGGCTGTGCGGCGGCTGTGAGTCCGGCGGCGCGGAGGCCGGCGGCGCAGGGGCGGACGCGGGAGGTGCCTGCGCGGACGCGAGGTCCGGGGGAATGGGACCCGATGGTGGCGGCGCGGCCCCGGACGCGGGCAGGTGCAGGGTGAACACGGTCCGGCCGGGCGCGCTCTCCACGGTCACGGTGCCGCCGTGCGCGCTCGCCACGGCCCGCACGATCGCCAGGCCGAGACCGGTGGACCCGGTGGTCCGGGTGCGGGCCGCGTCACCCCGCGCGAACCGCTCGAAGACCCGCGGCAGCAGC
The DNA here is from genome assembly GCF_039526425.1 of Streptomyces thermospinosisporus. Classification (NCBI taxonomy): domain Bacteria; kingdom Bacillati; phylum Actinomycetota; class Actinomycetes; order Kitasatosporales; family Streptomycetaceae; genus Streptomyces; species Streptomyces thermospinosisporus. The sequence goes on along the minus strand of NZ_BAAAIZ010000128.1, from coordinate 16,624 downwards.
TCGGGCGGGATGCCGGGCCCGTCGTCGATCACATCCACGCACAGCCAGGGGCCGTTGCGCCGGACCCGGGCGGTGACGGTGGTGCCGGCGGGGGTGTGGCTGCGGGCGTTGCCGAGCAGATTGACCAGCACCTGCTGCAGCCTGGCGGCGTCGGCGTGCACCAGGGCGGGTTCCGCGGGGAGTTCGAGCCGCCAGATGTGGCCCGGTCCGGCCGCCCGCGCATCGCTGACGGTGTCCACGACCAGCGGGACCAGATCGGTCCGCGCGCACTGCAGGGGCCGCCCGGCGTCCAGGCGGGCGAGCAGCAGCAGGTCCTCGACGAGCAGTGTCATCCGGTCCGCCTCGGACTCGATCCGCCGCAGCGCGTGCCGGGTGTCGGGGCCCGGGTTCTCATGGCCCCTGCGGGTGAGTTCGGCGTAGCCGCGGATGGAGGCGAGCGGCGTGCGCAGCTCATGGCCGGCGTCCGCGACGAACTGCCGGACCCGCATCTCGCTCAGCTGACGGGCGTGCAGGGCGCCGTGGATGTGGTCGAGCATGCGGTTGAGGGCGGCGCCGACCCGGCCGACCTCGGTGTGCGGGTCGCACTCGGACTCCGGGACGCGCTCGTCGAGGTTCACCTCGCCGCTGTGCAGCGGCAGTTCGGACACCCGGGTGGCGGTGGCGGCGACCCTGCGCAGGGGCCGGGTGGCGACACCGACCAACGCATATCCGGCGAGGCCCGCCGCGACCAGGCCGGCGCCGGTGACGCTGACCTCGACGAGGAGGAGCGTGTTGAGGGTCTCGGTGGTCTCGGCGGTGGGCAGGGCCACGTAGTACGCGCCGTTCGCGCCGTTGTCGTACATCACCCGGTACTCGCCCAGCCCCGGAAGGTCCACGGTGTGGGCGCGGCGGTCGCGGGGGACGGCGGCGACGGCCGCGAGCTGGGCACCGGTGAGCGGGACGGCCTCGGACATCCGGTGCCCGTCGCCGCTCTCCTCGCTGACCACTCCCGCGGTCGCCCGCCCGTCCTCGACGGTGACGCCGACGGTGCCGATCGCCTGGGGGCCCTTGGTGATGAAGCCGAGCGGGTCCTCGTCCCGCAGGGGCCCCGGCCCCGGCACGGCACCCCTGGGTCCGGCCGCCCGGAGCGCCACGTCCCGCAGCCGGCCGTCGAGCTGCTCGTAGAGATGGGAGCGCAGGGCCAGGGTCGTCACGGTGCCGATCACCGCGCACACCACCGCGATCAGCACCAGGGACGCGACGACCAGCCGGGTCCGCAGGGTCCGCGGCCGCCGTCTCCCCATCGTCAGGCCGCGGGCTTGATCATGTAACCGGCGCCGCGCCGGGTGTGGATCATCGGCTCCCGTCCGGCGTCGATCTTCCGGCGCAGATACGAGATGTACAGCTCGACGACGTTGGCCTGGCCGCCGAAGTCGTAGGACCACACCCGGTCGAGGATCTGCGCCTTGCTGAGCACGCGCCGCGGATTGCGCATCAGGTAGCGCAGCAGCTCGAACTCGGTGGCGGTCAGATGGATGCTGTCCCCGCCCCGGGTGACCTCGTGGCTGTCCTCGTCGAGGGTGAGGTCGCCGACCACCAGCACGGACTCCGGCCGCCGGTCGGCCGCTCCGGAACGCCGGATCAGCCCGCGCACCCGCGCGACGACCTCCTCCAGGCTGAACGGCTTGGTGACGTAGTCGTCCCCGCCCGCGGTGAGTCCGGCGATACGGTCCTCGACGGCGTCCTTGGCGGTCAGGAACAGCACGGGCACATCCGGCAGCTCACGGCGCAGCCGGCTGAGCACGGCGAGGCCGTCCAGGTCCGGAAGCATCATGTCCAGGACGACGGCATCGGGCCGGAACTCGCGTGCGGCCCGTACGGCGTCCTGGCCGTTCTCCGCGCTGCGGATCTGCCAGCCCTCGTAGCGCAGGGCCATGGACAGCAGCTCGGTGATCGACTGCTCGTCGTCCACCACCAGCACCCGGACGGGGCTCCCGTCCGGCCTCAGCAGTTCGGTGCGCCCCTGGGGCGAAAGCGTGGTCATGACGGTCACCCTGGCGAGGCGCTCTGAGAAGACGCTTGCGGCAATCTGTGAATTCGCTGAGAAACGCCGGGTCCCTGCGCCCGCGCCCCTCGGGGTGCCGCACGTTTCACGTGAAACATGCGCGATCCGGACCTCCGGGTCGGTTCCCCCCTCGGTCTGTCGTCCGGCCGCAGTCGGCCGGCCCCGCGGCCGGCCCCAGTCGTCCGGCCGCTCGACCGACCGCAGTCGTCCGGCCGCTCGACCGACCGCAGTCGTCCGGCCGCTCGGCCGGCCTCAGTCGTCGATGCCGAAGAGCCGGGCGGCGTTGTCGTGGCACACCGCCCGCAGCCAGGCCTCCCCCAGCCCCAGCCGCTCCAGGGCGTGCAGCTGGTGGAGGTAGGGGTAGGGGATGTTGGGGAAGTCGGAGCCGAGCAGGATCCTCTCGCGCAGTCCGGCCAGCCGGGGCAGGGCCCGCCCGGGGAACGGCGCCAGACGCTCGGTGAAGTCGGTGAAGGCCATGGTGGTGTCCAGCCGCACCTCCTCGTAGCGCTCGGCGAGGTCCAGGAAGTCCTCGTACTCGGGCATGCCGAGGTGCGCCACGATCAGCCGCAGCCGGGGGTGCCGTGCCAGCACGCGGGCGACAGGCTCCGGACCGGTGTGCTTGCCGGGCGCGGGACCGGAACCGCAGTGGATCACCACGGGCACGCCGGCCTCGGCGAGCAGACCCCAGGCGCCGTCCAGCGCCGGGTCGGCCGGATCGTAGGCGCCCACCTGCACATGCGCCTTGAAGACCCGCGCCCCCGCCTCCACGGCCTCCCGCACATACGCCTCCACGCCGTCCTCGGGGAAGAGGGTGGCGGTGTGCAGGCAGTCGGGCGTGCGGGCGGCGAAGCCGGCCGCCCAGTCGTTGAGCCAGCGGGCCATCCCGGGCTTGTGGGGGTAGAGCATGGCGGTGAAGGCCCGGACGCCGAAGGCCCTGAGCAGCTCGGCCCGTTCCCGCTCCTCGGCGCGGTAGGCGATCGGCCACTCGATGCCGCCGGTCAGCGGGCCGAGACCGTCGAAGTAGGCCCACACCTTGTGCAGCACCCGCTCCGGCATGAAGTGCGTGTGCACATCGACCAGGCCGGTCAGGCCCAGCCCTTCCCAGAAGCGCCGCACATCATGGGCCTCCGCCCGGGCGGAGCCGGACAGCCCCGGCCCGTGGATTCCGGCTCGGTCGTCGCTCGCGGTCGCCGCCGCCGTGAGGTGATCACACATGCCGCCCACGATCACCTCTGGGCCCGCCCCGCGTCCACACCCTGTCGCCGTCAGAACAGGCCCTCCTGCACCACCGCGTCCTCGACCGCCCCGTACTTCCTGACCGGCACCGACAGTTCCCGCCCCTGCACCGGGAGCAGAGGCCACCCGGTCAGCAACCGGGTGTCCAGCACCACGACACCCGCCGCGGTCGCCAGGTGAAGATCGGGCCCGGCGGCGGCCACCAGCTCCCCGCTCACCGCGCCCCCGGCGACCAGCTCGCTCACCTCCCCCACGGCGGGCGGCAGGCTCCCGAGCCCGAAGACGCGGACGTGGTCGACGGGCCGGAACGGCTCGCGCTCCAGCGACTCGGGCCAACCGTCCAGGGCGACCGCCTGTGCGTGCAGCCGGGCCAGTTCGGCCGCCCGTTCCTCCTCGCCCCGCGGCAGCAGGGCCCGTACGGCGCGCTTGCGGACGTAGGGGATGCGGTCCGGCACTCCCAGCGCGGCCCGCAGCAGCTCCTCGGTGCGCCGCGCCGCCATCAGCGGTCCGGTGCCCAGCCAGCTGAAGCACACGGCGCCCTGCTCCAGCAGCCGCGCCGGGCCGCGCTCCACCGCCGTGATCCCGGCCTTGGTCATCCCGGGGCCGAACCACGCCAGATAGACGCGGTACGGCCGGGGATCGCCGGCGAGCGTGTCGGCGGCCACCGAGTGCGCCCGGTCCAGGCGTGCGCACTCCTCGCACCGGGCCCCCGTACTGCGGCCCGGCACCACCGCCGCCGACGGACAGACGTGCCCCCGCGCCCCGGCGCACCGGCGCACACCCCCCTCGGCGGCCGGAGCGACCCCGAAGGCCACCCGCTTCCCCCAGGTCAGCGCACTGCGCCGCCCGCCGTCCCACACCAGCGCGGGACCGCCGTCCGCCGACCACCTGAGCCCCGAGCAACGCCATGCCTGTGCCATCACCGACGAGCCTAGGCGCCCCCACCGACAGCCTCCGGCGCCCGCAAACACCCCGTCGCGGGCGTCATGTCGCCGACATGCCGAGTGCCGCCGGGAGTGGAAGTCTGGTCATCAGAACGCCATTACTCGGGGAGAGCTGAGAGGGCGAGCACATGGCCAGCAGCAACGTCACCGGTACCGGACATCGTCGCGGCGGCTTCGCCGCGGAGAGCGCCTGGGCCACGGGATGGACCGGAGCCGCGGCCGTCCTGATGACCTTCGGCGGCATCATGGCGATCTTCCAGGGCATCGCCGCCATCGCCGAGGACGACGTCTTCGTCGTCACCCAGAACTGGACCTACGAGTTCAGCGTGACCGGTTGGGGCTGGATCCACCTGATCCTCGGAGCCCTCGTGTTCCTGGCCGGACTGGCCCTGTTCCAGGGGGCGGCCTGGGCCCGCGCCGTGGGCGTGGCACTCGCCGGACTGAGCATGATCGCCAACTTCCTGTGGCTGCCCCACGCCCCGGTCTGGTCGATCGTTCTCATCGTCATCGACGGATTCATCATCTGGGCCCTTTGCGCCCCACGCCGCGAGTCCCGCGCCTAGGGTCCCCGCGGCCTTCCCCTTCTGCTCCCGTATGGAAGGCAGACGACCACCCCCTTCGACGGTGTGGAGTGCGCTGTGGCCGTGGCTGCTGGAGGCAGCGGGCATGACGGCCATGGTCACCGCGTACTTCCTGCTTCCGCTGGACCGTCTGGGGCCCCGTCGCCCGGTCCTCAGCTGGCTCCTCTTCGGGCTCGCGCTGGCTCTGGTGGCCGCGTTGCTGCTGCGGCAGATCGTCCACGTCCTGCTGCACCGGCCGAACGCCCGCCCGGGCCTGGTCATCCCCCTGCTGATGTGCCTGTCCGTGCTGACCTTCGCGACCACCTACCAGAGCCTGGCCGAGCAACCCGGTGAGATGGCGGGCGGTCTCGCGACCCGCCTGGACGGCATCTACTTCACCCTGGTCACCCTCGCGACCATCGGCTATGGCGACATCACCCCGCGCGGCCAGTCCGCCCGTCTGGTCGCGATCCTGCAGATCCTCTACACGTTCATCTTCCTCACGGCGGCGGCGACGGCCCTGTCCCGCCATCTCAGCGAGGCCGTGCGGCGCCACACCCCCCGCCACCCGTCCGAGACCGCCCGCCGGCACGCCCCGCCACCCCGGCCCGGCGACACTCCCGGCGACACCTGAGTGCCCCGGCGGCTCCCACCGGGCAGACTCCCGGGCAGATTCCGAGCGCGACCGGCCGCCCGAGAGACGCACACAGGACGAGCGAGGGAGAGATCAGCATGGCGATCCAGCGGATGGACAACGTCGGCATCGTCGTCGAGGACCTGGACGCCGCCATCGCGTTCTTCGAGGAACTCGGCATGGAGCTGGAGGGCAGGGCGGAGATCCAGGGCGCCTTCGCCGACCAGTGCACCGGACTCGACGGCGTCCACTGCGATGTCGCGATGCTCCGCACACCGGACGGCCACGGCCGCATCGAGCTGGCCAAGTACCGCAGCCCCGCGCTGATCACCGGCCCGCGCGACCAGCCGCACAACGTGCTGGGCACGCACCGCATCATGTTCGCCGTCGACGACATCGAGGACACCGTCGCCCGGCTGCGCCCGCACGGCGCCGAGCTCCTCGGCGAGATCGCCCGCTACGAGGACCTCTACCTGCTCTGCTACCTCCGCGGCCCGGACGGCATCATCGTCGCCCTCGCCGAGCAGCTCCGCTGAGCCGCCTCCGGCTCCGGCGACGGCGTTCAGCCGACGAGCCCCACCGACACCAGTCCACCGCCGGCGGCGACGGCCCGGGCGGCACCGCGCTGCCAAGCGGTGACCTCCTCGACGCGGCCGCGCGTCGCCATGATCATGAGCGCGTTGGCGGCGAAGGCGGGCAGCAGAATGCCGAACAGGGCGAACGTGCCGACCGCGGACGGGGACCACTCGACGCGCGCGGTCGGCGCACCGGCCACCATCGCCGCGGCGGCCAGCGCGTACAGCACCCCGGACACCAGAGTGATGTCGTCCCTCTTGGCCGGTGCGGGACCCCGCCCCTTGTGGTGCTGCCAGTGCCGCCGCTCGGTGCCGAACCGCGCCAGCACCATGATCCCCACCTCGATCGCCAGGGCGACCACCGCGATCTGCTCGATCGTCATCGCTTCCCCCTTTCACCCCGATCTGCCCCGAACCTACGATCTCCGCACCAAGATCAAATAGCCCTTTGAGCAAGATCAGAGCTTGGGGGCCTGGGAGGCCGGAGGGAACTTTGGCGGCCGTCCGGCGCCGCCACCCGCACCCCGCACAACGCGAGAGGCCCCGGATCGCTCCGGAGCCTCTCATCTGTGCGCACTCGGCAGGATTCGAACCTGCAACCTTCTGATCCGTAGGATCGGGGGCGGCGGTTGCGTCCTGGGAAGTGGTGTACGGGTTCCCACCTGATCCGGGTGTTTGGTCCGGCGTCGGGGTGAGGGCCCGGATATGAGCACGGTCACCGGCTGATCTCTCAAGACGACCAAGTCTTCGAAGGAGACCAGCACGATGACCGCACCGGACAGTCTGCCCCTGCACGCCCTCGCCGAGGAGAATCTCGCCGCGGCGAGTCCCGATCTGCTGCGCGCGATGATCAAGACGTTCGCGAAGAGATCGGCCGTCGCGCACGTCGCGCCGGGCCCTCCGCCCCGACTTGGTCAAGAGCCTCTCCAACTGCCCATCACACGGAAGCGGTGGGATCTGAACCCACCGCCCCGAGTTCTCAGTTGATCCCCTTGAAGACTTCAGAGACCGGGAGGAAGCAATGGCCAGTCTCACTGGCATGGCGCTTCTTACGACGCATCAGCTCATCCAGGCGTATGCGCTGGTCGAGCACGGCCATGAAGTCACCCCCGTCCATCGTGACGAACGGTGTGCTGAAGCTGTAGACCGCCAAAGCATCGGAGGTGAAGCCGTTCACGCTGACGTAGAGACCGAGGGTGTTCTTGGCCTTGCGCTCGATGTTGGACTTGAAGACATCCAGCTCGCGGCGACCGATAGCCTCTTTCCACCACTTGGCCTCAAGCACATAGTGGTCGGTGTCGAAGGAGAACGCGCCATCGATCTGCTCGTACTCCAGGCTGTATGACGCCCGCGGCTCCAGGTCGTACAGGCCGAACAGCTCGTTGATGAAGCCCTCGAAGTCCCGGCCTCGCTGATGCTTGTCGGTGGCCGAGTGCATGACGATGAACCGTTGCCTCAGCTCCTCATGGGCCTGGGCGAACGCCCGACCGTCCTGGGCCTGCTTGGCGCTCTCCGCGATGGTGGCTGCGTGCGCCTCGTGCTCCTCGATGACCTCACGCTGCTTGGCTGTCCATCGCTTCAATTCGGCTACGGCAGCCTTCGCGCTAGCCACCTTGTCGGCACCATCAACCTGTCGTTCGAGGTTCGGAAACCGATCCATGGCGGCGATGTCGAGCATTAGGGCAACCGTCACGTCCAGGTACCGGGCCTCATTGGCTCGCAGCAACTTAACTAGGTGGCCTGACACTTCCCGCTTGGTGGCCTGGAAGTTCAGCTGCGCCAGCAGCTCACTGTGCTCCTGCAGCATGCCCCGGACGTACAGCTCAAAAGGGTCCTTGTTCCAGTAAATCAGCCAGAGCGCATCGGCCAGTGCGTTGTACGCGCTCGGGTTGATGGCCTTACTGCGGGCACTGAACTGTGACACCGCCCCCTCCTCCACACGCACCGTTACCGACCCATCACGGTACCGCGCAAACAGTCGTTGATCAGCCCATACGGCAAAGGTTGATGCGGGACGGAGTCAGCAGTACCGGCCTCACCACTGGGATTTTCGTCAATCTGACGTGAATGTTGCTCAAGCCTCTCCCTCATGCCTTGTTGGTCTGAAATCCTGGAGACCGATCGAGAGGGGCCGCAGGTATGGAGTGGAAGACCCACGGTGAGCGACAGGTCTACACCAACAAGTGGGTGAATCTGTGTCTGGTCGACGTCCAGCAGCCTGACGGGCGCAGGTGGGAGTACCACGTCGTTCGCCTGCGGCACCTGGCCGTGGCCGCCGTGGTCAACGATCGCCAAGAGGTGCTGATGATGTGGCGGCACCGCTTCATCACGGACTCCTGGGCCTGGGAGTTGCCCATGGGCCTGGTCGAGGAGGGCGAGTCCCCGGAAGAGGCAGCGGCTCGCGAAGTCCTGGAAGAGACGGGCTGGCGTCCTGGCCCCGTCAAGCCCCTGATTTACGCCGAGCCGGCCAACGGGATCACCGACTCGCAGCACCATGTCTTCCGCGCGAACGGCGCGACCTACGTCGGGCCGCCCACGGAGAAGAACGAGTCTGACCGCATCGAGTGGATACCCCTCAGTGAGGTGCGGGGCATGATCGACCGTCGGGAGATTGTCAGCAGCGGATCCCTCGTCGGCCTCCTCTACCTGCTCATGGATGAAGCGATCCGCTGACCGGTGGGAGGACCGCCCGTAGCCGTGCCTCGAAGGCCAGGGCTACGGGCTCTTGCCTGTATGGGGCCAACTGGTCGTAGAACTCCCTGAGGTGGCCTGACACTCGCTCGGAGGCCACTGCCGAAGCGGACTCCAGAGCCTGCGTGGCCGTGCTGCACGCCTGGTCGAGCTTCCCTTGGTCCAGTTGAGTGCGAGCCAACCAGAACGCGTGAAAGGCCCGGCCACGCTGATTGGTGCGGTCTTCCCGACGCAGCGCATCCGCGATCAAGGGCTCGGCCGTCGCTGCCTCGCCCAGTCGGCCGTGAGCGATGCCCGTATCCACGATCAGCTTCGGCTCATCGAAGTAGGTCACCCATGCCGGGTCCGGGTCGGTGGCCTGGATCTGCTCGAACTGGCGGTGGGCTTCGGGGATCGCCCGGTGAGTTGACGTCTGGTTGCCGAGCGTGGCATGGGCGAAGGCTTCGCGCATGGACAGCATCGATGGGACGCGTGGGGTGGTGCCGAGGGCTGAGCGGGCTTGGTCCTGGGCGGCGGTCACGAGGGCAAGGGAGTCCGCGGGCTTGTCCTGGTAGGTGGCCTGCAAGCTCATGCAGGCAAGGACGTTGGCCATGAACTGGCGGTCGTCGATTTCCTTGGCCAGTTGCAGGGCCTCAGTGAAGTACGAGCGGGCCTGGTTGTACTGGCGGGCGTCGAAGTAGGTCCAGCCGGTGAGGCGCGCCAGCTCGGCCGCGATTCCGTACAGGCCATTCTGGATGGACGGCGGTCGGCTCTCCTTCAAGAGTCCGACCACATATCGCAGCTGGCCGACGATGGCTGGCCTCAGAGCCTCGCCGCCGTGCTGGTCGTCGCGTCGCCAGTAATCTTCGATAGACGACCGGAAGGCTTCGAGTGTTGCTGCGCTCAGGCTCGTTCGGGTGGCCAGCGTCAGGATGCTGTCCACGTCGGGACCCGGCAAGGAGTCGGGGGTCTGTTTCTCCGGCTCCGGCTGCTGAGGCGTCTCTCGCTCGGTGACGACGAGAGCCTGGGGAGTTTCCCAAGGCCGCCGGGCAAGCCCAAGCATGTCCCCTGGGATGCGCAAGCCGTCCGCGATGCGCTCAATGACGTCCATGTGGAGTAACTGGCGTCGGCCTGCCATGACTTCACCAACTCGGCTGGGCGTCAACTCGCACCGCCTGGCGATCATCGACGGGTAGATGCCCGCCCTGGTCTTCACCAGCCGGAAGACTCGGGCGAAGTCCCGTGCCCGGCACGCGTTGATCATCTCGGGATCCGTGAGCAACCTGGCAGGCAGTTCCTGCGGCCGGTCGGCGTCGGGCATTGGGCAAGCTCCCACACTGCGAGGGCTACGCAACGTTGCTGGTTCTCTACTTGCCGCGATGTTACCCAAGTTGGGTAATCAGCCTGACCTTTCGATGGCGGTCTCCGGATCGCGATGCTCCTTGCATGGCGAGCAAACAGCAGACCAGACCAGGCATCGGTGAACTGGCGAAGGACAGCGCCAGGGGACGTATCGGCGTCGTCATGGGTGAGGTCGGCGGCCGTGTGCAGATAAGGCCGGTCGGCGGCGGCACGGAGTGGGATGCCATGCCGGACAACGTGGTGGCGCTGAGTGCGCGGGAGGAACTGAGCGCACGCCTGGCCATCAAGAACGGCAACAGTCGGGATGGGCTGTGATGCGCGCCATCGGCCGGTACGCGGGAGTCCTGTTCATCATCATGATCAGCGGGTCGAGCGGCCTGGTGATCGGCATGGCTCTCGCCATCAGCCAGTAGACCGGCCGCCCCGAACGGGTGCCAGTTCCCCGGCTCCCCCGTCCCCGTTCGGGGCCGGCCATCCGAGCCCGCGTCCTCGTCGTCCATGAACCAGGCTCGACGACCAATGCGGGCGGTAAGTGCCACGCACCGCCACACACGAGGAGTACTCGCATGACGGCAACAGCGAACGATCAGAGGACCGGTCGCGCGGTGGCTGGTGAGGAGCTGTTCGAGAGCCTCGCCCACTTCGTGATCGTCCACAACGGACAGTCGCCCGAGCGCGCCGAGCGGATCGCGGACCAGGCGGTCGCCTTCCTGGTGACCGCGGCCACCGCCACCGTTCCCATGGTCCCTTCGGACGACGTGGACCTCGGCCTGCACGCGCTCATCCTGCACACGAAGGAGTACGCCGAACTCTGCGAGCAGTACGCGGGCCGCTTCCTGCACCACAACCCGAAGCCGGGTGGCGGTGGCCGCGACCCGGAGAAGGTCGCTGCTTCGGCTCGCGCCATGAAGGCCGCCGGGTTCATGGTCTTCGACGATCTCTGGACCGTGAACGGGGAGAACCTCGCGCAGTGCGACTCGGACTGCGGTCGGCCGTACGGCCAGGCGTAGCACACGACAACAGCGACGCGGCCGGCCTCTGCTCATGGTCGGCCGCGTTCGCCAGGAGGGAGAAGCGACCTTGTCCGGCCCAACCCCTGAACTGCCGATCGTGGTGGTCGACGCGCTCATGCCCACGGCGCAGCACCTGGTCATCAACCGCCGGGGCTCCACGGTCTGGGAAGTGGAGAGCCACCGGGGCCGATACGCCGTGAAGCTCGGTCACCCGATCGAAGCCACGGCCGATTGGCCTGCGCAGCCCTGGACTGCGCTCGCCCCCGCACGCGAGGGTGCCGTTCTCTATCGCCTCGGCCTCGACGGCATCGCCTACGGCGAGTGGGAGCGCGGAACCTGGAATTTCCAGCCGTGGTACGAGGGGCCGGACTTGTACAGGCTCTGGGCACCCTGCCGTAAGCGAGACTCGTCCATCAAGCCGCACACCAGCGTGGCGCTGGGATGCGTCGAAGCGCTGGCAGAACTCCATGCCAAGGGCTGGGCGCACGGGGATGTGCAACCCGCCCACTTCATCATCGGGCCGGAGCGAACCCATCTCATCGACCTCGCCCTTGCACGAGGTGGGCACGTACCCGAGTGGTACGACTTCCCGTTCCGCGGCTGCCTCGTCCACTACGAGGCACCGGAGATCGCTCGTAGCGTGCTGGCAACCGGAGAAGCCGAGCCGACGCAGGCAGCCGACATCTACGCACTCGGCGCCTCCCTGCTCATCTCCGCCACAGGTTGGCGGGCGGTCGAGTACCCCGACGACGCTCCGCGCCGTGTGCAGAGAGAGGCGGTGGCGAACGGTCGGCGGCGGCCCGTGAGGGTGCCCGGTGAGCTGGGCGAGCTGATCGACGCGATGCTCAGCCACGCCCCGGAGGATCGACCGACGATCCACGAGGTGGGCAAAGCCCTGAGCTGATCCCGGGCGGCCGGTGGGACGGTGCGGTCGCTCTCAACGCGTCTCGACCTGGTCCTGGTGCTCGGGCTGGTCGGGTTGCTTCCTGCTCTGGCTGTCCGTCTTGGCGGTGTTGCGCGCTGAGTGGCCAGGGGCCGCCGGAGCGGTGGCGGAGACAGGGAGCGGCGACGGCCCGTGGCCGCCAGCGCGCGCGGCCCGCCGCAGGCCGGCCGCCTTGACTCCCAGCGCTCCGCCTTCCTCCGCGTCGCCGACGCACTGAGAGACGACCGCACTCACACAGACGACGAAAGCTCGTGACAGGTAGACGCTGACTGGCAGCCGAAGCCTTCCCAGATAAGAAGAAGAACGGGCCCCGCGGAGGTAGCGAGGGCCCGCTCTCTTGGTACATCGGTGGGATCAGCTGGTGATCCGCTCAACGGTGTCGACTCGCGCGGCCCGGATCCGAAGCGTCACGATATTGTCACCGCCATCTCCGATGTCGTAGAAGTCGATGTAGTCCCCGACAGTGGCGAACCCTGTCGCCTCGACCTCGCGCTGGCTACTGAGGTCTTTGTTGATCACGTACTTGTACACCGGGGTCCTCATCCCTTCGACCGCCTCGGGTCGCGCCCCGGAGGGACAGTGTTCTGTTCCCGTACCTGGCCGTTCCTGCCACGGACGCGGAGCTCTCCGCCGCCGTCGTTGGCCAGGATCTCTTTGGCGCGAGCGACCGCCTCTGCCTGAGTCGGCAGGACGGCACTGGCTCGATCGGCGCCGGGCCTCGTCACTGCCCAGCCATCCTCGCGCGGGGACACATCCCGGGTGTTAGGCCGGTCTGTCATGGCACATCCGTTTCTGAGGTCAAACGCGCCGGACAGCCATCTTGGAGGAACCAGGAGAGGGCGATAGGGTCCCAAGGCGCGACCAACGCATCAGGCCCCATTGCCGTGCGCCCAACTTCAAGTTGGGCCCCGGCCGGGGCCTGCTTTGGTTTGGCGGATCAAGTGAAGCACCACAGACGACCCGCCAGCAAGCAAGGAACCCCAACATGTGCCACAGAGCGAACCATCACACCACAACATCTTGTGGATGCGGCAGAGCTCAACACAAGGGTACCGGCGCCCACTGACAATCTGGCTGGCTCAACGGGGTAATGCCGGGGTCGACAGCGTCAGCGTCTTCGCCTGCCGACCGTCCCCGCACGAGCGAGGCGAGCACCTACCGGCCGCTCGGGGCCGGCTCCACGGCCAGCGTCCCACCTCAACAAGAGGACTTACGCGATCAGGGTGCGGTTGCCGTCAAACACTGCCGTCAAGGCAAAAGCCGGAGGCCCTGTGGATCACTCCACAGGGCCTCTGAGCTGCTGCGCACTCGGCAGGATTCGAACCTGCAACCTTCTGATCCGTAGTCAGATGCTCTATCCGTTAAGCTACGAGTGCTTGGTTCTTCAGTTTTCTCGCCGCTCCCGAGGCCTTCCGGCCCGCTCGCGGCGACAGGAAGAACATTACATGACTGCCGCCGTCATGTGAAATCCGATTGGTCTACCCCTTGTGACCTGCGGAAACGCGGATATCCGGACCGGGCTCGAGGCCGCCGCGGAACCCCCGTGCACGACGAAGCCCCGGTCGGATGTGACCGGGGCAACGTGATCGGTGCGGAGGCGGAGGGATTTGAACCCTCGATGGGCTTTAAGGCCCAAACCGCATTAGCAGTGCGGCGCCATAGACCGGACTAGGCGACGCCTCCAGCGCACGTGCCCAGCGCGCGAGCGTGATGGGGTAGTGCGTGCCGATGATGACACAGCCGCGTGGGGTGTCACCAATCGCCCCCCACGGTACTAGGCGGAGAGGCCGCAGGGCAAAGCCCTTCCGGCGGCACGTCGCGGGGTGCGCCCCGGTGCGACCCCGTGCGGTGCGTCTGGTGCGTCCTCCGCCTTGACGGCCGCGCCGGGCCGCCTCGGCGGACACGTGGTGCTCGCCCCACCGCAGGAGCACGCCGAGGCACGCCGGGGCACGCCGGAGCGCACCGGTGGCAGACGCCCCCCTGCGATGTGCCGGCCACGTGACGGCGCGGGCCACGAGGTCCCGGCCACCCCGATGTCACGGCCGCCTCCCGCGCAACTACTGCGCAACGTCCGCGGCCGTGATGCGTTGGGCAGGGCATGTCGTATCGCATGCAGGGGATGCCCCGGGCCGCCCGGCGGCTGCTCGTCGCGGGTGCCGCCACCTCCGCCGCCCTCCTCACCTCGCTGCCCGCCGCCGCCGACGCCCCTGAGGCGCGGCCCCGCGAGGGCGACCGCCTCGTCGTCACCGTGCGCGATGCGGGCAGCGGGGCGGACGGCAGGTACGAGGTGCGCTGCCGGCCCAGCGGCGGCAGCCACCCGGACCCGTCCGGGGCGTGCGCCGCCGTGGAGCGGAACACCCGGTGGGGCCAGGACGCCTTCGCCCCGGTGCCGCGGGACACCGTCTGCACCATGCAGTACGGAGGCCCCGCCACCGCCCGGGTCACCGGCACCTGGGCCGGCCGCCCGGTCGACGCGACGTTCGACCGCCGCGACGGATGTGCGATCGCACGCTGGGACCGGTTCGTCCCGCTGCTGCCCGCGGTGGGGTCCGCCCGGGCGCAGGTGTCGTGAGCGCCTTCGGGAGGCGGTGCGCCGGGGACGTACAGGAGACGTAAAGGTCCCGCGCGGCCTGCGGCGGCGTCGCCGCAGGCCGCCGCGCGTTCCGGACGTTTGGGGCGTCACAGGGGCAGCACACCGCCGTCACTTCCTCGTGGTACCTCCTTCTCATCCGCCGTCGCGAGCGCAACCTCAGCCCGTAGACTCCCTCGCGTGACACGCTGCGGGACGGTTGGCAAGATGGCCCGAGCGGTCGGCACGTCGCGGTAACAGGGAGGAAGCGTCTCGTGAGCAGCAGGCCATCCCGAGGCGCTGCTCGCCTCGCAGCCATACTGGACGCGCTTCCCGACGCCCTGGTGCTGGTCAACGCCAACGGAACCGTCGTCAACGCCAACACCATCGCCCTGGAGGCCTTCGAGACCCCGGGCACCGCCCTGGTGGGGCGCGGGCTGCTGGACCTGCTGCCGGAGTTCGACTCCAAGCTCATCCCCGGCTCCATGCGGCGGCCCGACCACATCGACCCCCGGGCCCGCACCAAGCCCACCCGGATGATCGCCCGGCGCACCGACGGGAGCGAGTTCCCCGTCGAGGTCACCAGTGCGAATCTGGAGAACGGCCAGCAGGCCTACGACAACTACGGCTACACCGGCGACGAGCTGCTGATGCTGGTGGTGCGGGACCTGTCCGGCACCGTCGACACCGAGGCCGAACTGGCCCGCTCCCAGCGGCAGACCGAGATGATCCTGCGGGCCGCCGCCGAGGGTGTCGTGGGCACCGACACCGACGGGCGGATCGTGCTGGTCAACCCGGCCGCCGCACAGATACTGGGCTACCGCGCCGGCGAGCTGGGCGGACGCGAACTGCACACCCTGGTCCTGCACTCCCGGGCCGACGGCTCCCCCTTCCCCTACGACGAGTCCCCGCTCGCCGACACCCTGCGCTCCGGACGCAAGCACCGGGTGCGCGGCCAGGTGCTGTACGCCAAGAGCGGCGACAAGGTGCCGGTCGACCTGACGACCGCGCCGGTGCGCGACGGCGACCAGCTGGTGGGCGCCGTGATGACCTTCACCGACCGGCGGCCCTACGACGCCCTCGTCAAGGAGAAGGAGGCGGCGGAGAAGGCGCACGCCGAGGAACTGGAGCGGATCGCCGAGGAGCACGCCTCCGAGCTCACCGCCCTGCGCCAGAGCCACGTCACCGAGATCGAGGAACTGCGCGAGAAGCACGCCGAGGAACTCGCCGCCAACGAGGAGCGCTACGCCGCCCTCGGCGAGCGCGAGAAGGACCGCTACGAGGCGCTCGCCGCCCGGCACGAACAGCTGCTCACCCTGCTCGGCCAGTCGCTGCGCGGCCCGCTGGAGGAACTCCGCCGCGAACTGGCCACCCTCGCCGCCGACGACGCCGGCCAGCTGTGGCCCGAGGCGAACCAGGTGCTGCACCATCTGTCGGCCGGCTACTCCCGCATCACCACCCTGATCGACAACGTCCTCGGCTACCAGCGGCTGGACTCCGGCGCGGAGGCGATCAGCCGGACCAAAGTGATGCTCGACGCGGTCGTCGCCTCCGGTGTCGAGGGAGCCGTGGAGCTGATCGGGCCGGGGCGGGTGCAGTTCGCGGTGCACGCGCCGCCGATCGAGGCCGAGGTGGACCCGCGGCTGCTGGCCACCGCCCTCGCGCATCTCGTCGCCGACGTGGCCGGGGTGGACGCCACCGGCAACAGCCCGGTGTCGACGGGCGGTTACCTGGACAACACGGTCGTGGTCGCGGCGGCCCAGCGCGGCGAGGTCGTGCGCATCGAGGTGCGCGGCCCCTACAGCGGCGGCGACCCGGTGCACGAGCCGATCGTGCGGGGCATCGTGCGGGCGCACGGCGGTGTGCTGCAGACGCACGAGGTGCCGGGCATGAGCGGCAGCGCCTTCGTGCTGGAGGTGCCGATCGGCGGCGGGGCCGGGGTCGTCCAGGCCGGGCAGGCACCGGCCGAGGCGCAGGACGCCCAGGCGGCCTCCGACGGCACGGCGGAGACCAAGGGCTCCGGTGGCCGCGGACGCCGCCGGGCCCGGCGGGCGTCCGTGGACGCCTTCCTGGA
>NZ_BAAAIZ010000127.1:0-6533 GCF_039526425.1 Streptomyces thermospinosisporus | reverse complement strand
GTGGATGCCCTCACCAGGGCATCCACGCCGCTGTCGTTCAGCGTTCCGGGGTCTGGCTGACCAGATGCTGCTCCAGTGCCCGGAGCATCTCCACGGCAGATTGTGCCTCTTGCAGTAGCCGTTGCAGCTCCGCTGCCTGCTTCTCCAGAAGTGCCAGGCTCTTCGCGCCTCGCCGGGACCGCCCTTGGAGCCGACGGTAGCCGCCTGTGGTGAAGACGCCGCGTGCGTTCTGCAGGGCGTCCACGGTCAGTCCTGCCCGTGTTGCGCATTCGGCGGCAGTCGCCTTTCCTGCCAGCAGGTCCAGCAGGAGCGTCACGAGCTGGTCGCGGTCCATGTCCGCGAAAGGGGACGCGGAACGAGCGGTCTCTCCTCGGTCCGGCACCAGTCACGCCAATCCGAAGCCGGGCAGGGTGGGCGAAGAGAGGTTGCGAGCGGGAAACAGCGGGTCGATGCCCGCGTCGACGAGACTTTCGGCGACGCATGCTTCACGAGTCCGAGGAGTGGCGGACAACGCTTGCGCCACCAGGGCCTCGGCCAGGACCTGGGAACGATGCTCGCCGAAGCTGAGCCCCTTCTTCCCCGGGCGCTGGTCCCTTGGTTCCCAGGCAGCGCCGACTCCCGGGGCAAGCCGGTGGACGAACGGCGACGTGCTGTCTCCCAGCCCTTCCAGGCCGCGCACCGCGTCGGCGACGTGAGCGATGCGGTCCCATGCATCGGGTCCGAGGTAGACGACGAGACCATCGCGGCGGGGCAGAAGACCCCCGTTCGACGTCACCTTACTTCGGTATCGCAGGCCCAGTGCCTCAAGCCTTTCCAGTACCACTCCCCAGACCTGGGGAGCAGCCTCCCGGTCGGTCAGGTGAATGTACATCCGCAGCGTGGCGGGCCCCGTCCGAAGACCCCGCGAGCTGTCGGTGAGGAAGAAGCCGGGGGAGCGTCCCGGGCGCTGAGCGGGCAGGCGGAGGAGGGCCGGACCGGATGCCCGCTGAGGCCACTTCACCACGCAGCTAACCGGGACCCGGGTGCGCACGCCCTCCACCACTACGGTGATCACGGGTTGGTCGTTCCGGCTGCTCAGGACAATGGCAGGAACGATCGTCGTGGAGTGGGGCATGGCCGCGGTGTACCGCGCGTCCAGGTCGTTGTCGCGCATGCTGCGCGCTCGGGGACCGTCCTGCTTGTCCATTCCTGCGTGCAGCCTCCGGTAAAGGCTGGTCCGCAGTTGACTCACCAGCCCGCTCGGATTCTCAGCGGTCAGTTCCTCGTCCAGGACGGTGGCTTGCGTGGCGTCTTCCGCGACTTGAACCGCGTCGAGGGCCCTGAGCAAGTCGGCCGATACCCGTGGCACCGTGGTGGTCATCGCGTCTTCTCCAAGCCCAGCGTCGATACGTGTACGTGCGGGTCGAGCAGCAGGACGCGCCCGATGCCTGCGGCTGCGCGGTCGGCTGCGCCGATTCTGGGCACGTACGGGGCGTTCGCGAGGAGTCGGTCGATCATGTGCCAACCTGCGAACGCCGCGGCCCGAGCGGGCAGGTCGGCATCGATTGCTTGCCCTGACGGCTTGCCGGCCGTCGTCCCTTCCCGCAAATAGCCTTCCCAGAAAGCGTGCATGCGGGGGTGCAGCCGTTCGATCTCCCGGGCCCCGTAGGTCAGGATCTCCCGGTGGGTCGCCTCCTGGTCGAATGGCCGGTCCGCGTCGTGTCTCAGAGTCTTGGGGATGTCACGCACTGCCCGGTAAAGCCACTCGCCGACGAACCCGCCGATGTCCCGTGCGGGGTCCCCGAGCCGGAGTTCCTCCCAATCCGTTAGGTGCAGTGTGTCACCGTGCAGAAGGTACTGGTCGAGGCGCAGGTCTCCGTGCGTGGGCACTTTCCGGGCCGAGGCTTCGTGCTCACGCAGGGTGCCAAGGACCGAGACCAGTTGCCGGTCGGCCTGGAGAAGGCTCCAAGCCTCCATCTCGGCGAAGCCGGCGTCGACGAACCTCGGCAGTGAGAGGGCTTCAAAGCTCTCCATCGGCGGAAGGGGATGCGGTGTCTCATCCAGTTCCCCGGGTTCCACTACCGAGGAATGAAGGACGCCCAGCATCCTGCCCGCTTCATGGCACAGGTCCTCGTCGAAGTCGCCGTCAGCGGCAAGTTCCGAGCCTGACCTGGCGTCCTCCAAGCCTTCGAACAGCACAAGAAGCTGCTGCTCATCTGCTCCAAGGAGTCGCGGGCTTGCCAATGGTGTCTCGACGAGTTCCGCTGCCAGCCTTTCGAAGGTGACGATCCGGCGATATCGGCGTGCGGCCTCGGATCTGTCACCCCCGAGCCGTTTCACGAACACCCGCCGTCCTGTGGTTGTCTTTCCTGCCCAGTTATCGTTACGGCCTACGTGCGCCACGACGGTATCGATACGGAAGCTGCCGAGGCCGAGCCGGGTCAATAATGCGTTCACTTCGGGGGCTGTGCTCAGATCCACCGGTTCGAAGCGTGCCTGTGCCGGTTCATGCAGTACCTCCTGGCTATCAATCATGTCTGGCGACCGTAGGGACGCCTCGCTTCGAGGACAAGGGGTGGCTCACCCTTAAACCGGCGTACCTTGGGTGGGGTTGACGGCTCGTGCTGGGTAGCAGTAGACATGCACGCCGCCAGCCAAACATATGACTCGCTTGTGGCGTTTTGAAACTTACCCGACTCCTCTAGGGTGAGCCACATGCCCATTCCACGCCTCCAGCGGCACACGCTGCCAAATGGCCTGCGTGTAGTCATACAGCCGCTCACGAGTGGACCGACAGTGGGAGTCAGTGTCCACTACGGCGTCGGTTTTCGTTCCGAAAGCCCGAGCCGATCCGGCTTCGCGCACCTCTTCGAACACCTCATGTTTCAAGGCAGCGCCCAAATACGACGCGGGGACCATTTCCGACTGGTCCAGTCCGCAGGTGGCACGGTCGATGGGTCCACGCACCAGGATTACACGGTGTTCCACCAGGTATTCCCATCGAATGCGCTTGAACGCGTTCTGTTCATGGAAGCCGACCGCATGAGAGAGCCCGTCTTCACAATGGAGAGCCTCCGCACGCAAGTGGATGTCGTGAAGGAGGAGATCCGGCTCAACTTGATGAACAAGCCGTACGGGGGATTCCCGTGGACCGTCCTGCCGTCAGCATTGTTCAGCGAGTTCCGAAATGCACACAACGGATACGGCGACTTCGCCGCTCTCGAGAAGGTGACCGTTGCAGACTGCGAGGCATTCTTTGAGTCCTACTATGCACCGGGCAACGCGGTGTTGACCGTGGCCGGTGACATCCAGCCGTGCCAGGTGATGGAACTTGTGTGGCGGCATTTTGCGGACATTCCCTCGCGGCCCGTTCCAACGGTTTCCGATTCCGACGAGCCAGCACCGAGAGGCATGCGAACGGGCGTGCATCACGACCGGCACGCCCCGCTGCCTGCGACAGCGATCGGCTACCGGCTGCCTGACCCGCGGACTGCGCTGCATTCATACTTGGCGCACACGGTGCTGTGCTCCCTCCTCGCCACCGGCGAGTCCTCCCGCCTGCGGCGAAAACTGATCGGACGCACAGGTGTGGCAACCGACGTGAGCATGGGGTGCGGACTGTTCGGAGCTCTTGACGCGCGCCACCCGGACCTTCTGCTGGGCGTAGTCGTGCACTCCCCCGGCGCATCGGCCGATGCGGTGATCTCGGCCTTGGACGAGGAGTTGCACAGCTTGGCGGCCGAGGGGCCCACTCCGCGCGAGGTCAACCGAGCGGTGGCGATGTCAGCGGCTGCGAGGCACCGCAAGTTCGACTCCCTCGCTTTCCGTGCCCCGGCACTCGGCACGCTGGAGCTGCTGTTCGACAGCGCCGAGCTGCTCGACCAGCTGCCCGGCGCGCTGTCCTCGGTCGACGCCGTGGACGTGGCCATGGCCGCACAGGGACTGAGCCCCGATGCCCGTGCCGTCGTCCAATTGGTACCGGGGACAGCGGGGGCTGACGAATGAACGAGTGGAACCCGGCACGCTCCGGGCCAGGTCCGATCCCTGTCGTGGCGTCCAGACTGCCGCCCGTGGGCTCCACCCCCGTCCTGAGCATGCCCCCGCTCGTGGACTCCGTCCTGGCCAACGGAGTGCGAGTGGTGGCAGCACATCGACCGTCGAGTCCCATGATCGAGGTGCGTGGCGCTGTTCCGATACCGTCTCTGGCCACCGACGAGGCCGCCGCCTTGATGGTGCTGTGCGAGACGCTCCTGCGTGGGACAGGCACCCTGACACAGGACGGGATGGAGGCACGGCTGTCCGACCACGGAGCGTCCCTGGTCGTGCAGCGCTCTGCACGTTGGCTCACCTTCTCGGGCTCGGCCCCGGCGAGCGCTCTGGGCGACCTCATGTCCGTTGTCACCGAGATGCTGGTGCGCGCCGAGCACGCGGAGGCGGAAGTGGCCCAGGCTCGGCTGCGTCTGACACGGCAGTTGTCTCTCGCTCGCGCACAGCCTCATGTGGTGGCGGAGCAGAGTCTGATCACCCACTGTTTCGGCCCTGGTGCGGCGCTGCGTGACATGCCCTCGGGTGCCGACGTGGCTTCCGTGACGGCCGACCAGGTACGAGCGCTGCATGCACGCTGCCTGCGACCTGATGGTGCGGTTCTCGTATTGGTTGGCGATCACAATCCGGAGCGAACGGTTCGCTTCCTGGACAGCACTCTCGGTGAGTGGCGCGGTGCTTCCGTACCCGCCACGCTGCCGGCGCTGCCCTCACCGGTTCCCGGGGTGCGGTTGCGACACCGCCCCGGCTCCGTCCAGTCGCAGATCAGGCTTCTGCGCTGCACAGTGCCGCGCCCCGACGTTGCGTTCCCCGCCCTGTGCCTAGCTGGAGCGGTATTCGGCGGCTATTTTTCCTCACGTCTGGTCACCGTTCTGCGCGAACGGTACGGGTTGGCCTACCGAGTCAGTTCTCGGCTGCGTGACACCGCGGATCGGTTGTCTCTGGTCATCGAAGCCGACAGCGCAACAGAGGCGACCGCTCGTTCGTACGGGACCATCCTGTCGGAATTGCGCCGCATATCCGATGATCCGCCGTCTATGGAGGAAATAGACGGCGCCCGCCAATACACCGCCGGCGTGATGATGATGTCGCTTTCCTCCCAGTCTGGACTAGCATCCGCCCTTCTCACTGCCTTGCTCCTGGACTTGCCCATCGACCACGCATGCACTTTCCCGCGCAGACTCTCGGCCGTTTCGCAGAGGGAGGTCCGCGAGGCGGTTGACAGGTTCTTCACCCCCGGCGCCTTCAGCGGGGTCGTCATCGGTGATGCGCAGGTTTTGTCCGGCCCTTTGGCGGCCCTGGGAGTGCGGTCCGACAGCGATGCGCTGGTGTAGCGGCGGGGATATCACGCGCGATGGAGTACATGAAAGCTTTCCGCCAACGCCCGACCAGCATTTCGGCCAACCTATCAAGGTCAGGACTTAAGAGGTTGCCCCCTCCATGCTTGCCGCGTAATGTCGAGGCGCAGGTGGGAGAAGTGTGCGGAATCGATTTAGGAACGTGTCATCGCTTCGAGCACTCCGAGCCTGACGCCGGAAGCAATACAGCAGTAACGACCTTACGGGGAATTGAAAATATGCCGCGCCCTCCTGCTATATAGGCCAACGAAAAGCTCGAACTGGTACTAAGAGTCCTGTCAGGTGAGTTGTCACTGGCGCAAGCATCACGCCAGGCCAAGGTGTCCCAACAGTCGGTCGCCAACTGGAGGAACAAGTTCATCGACGGGGGGAGAGAGGCTCTCGAAGGCGTCCTCTCCAAAACCGCAAGGCGAGAACGTGAGTTACAGGCGGAGATCACCGAACTCAAAACTGCCCTCGGTGAGGCTTATATTCAGTTGCGTGTCCGGAGGCGAGCCGGGGAGTACCGGTCGATCCCTTTCCCGAACTCGAGAAAATCCGACGGGAGTCCGGAATCAGCATCTCGCTCTTCTGCGACATCCTCGACATCCCACGACGCACGTATACACGGTGGAAGGCCGTCCACGCGCCTGCGACAGTCCGTCTGAAGTAGCACGGCTACTGGTTGCGCCGCGCCATCCTGCGTATGAACGGTGCCATGGCGGGGCCGACCACCGGACATCACAGCTTCTACAGCAGGCCCGAAGAAGCGAGCAGTGTCCCCGCCCGCGTCTCATCGACCAAGCGAGACAGTGATCTGGCGTAGTGCGTCAACTCTGGATGCCAACCACGGTAGGCGGCGAAGTCGTGTGCGTGAGTGAGGACGCGCAGCACGGCAGCCCGGCTGACCACCGTTGTGTCGGGCAGCGCGCCGTAGCCGCCCAGCAGAGCCCGGCCCACGCGCCGGGCTACTGCTCGTTTGGCGGTGTTTTCGGGCGCACTCGCCATCATGTCCCATTCGAGGATCTCGCCCACCAGCCAGCCCACGTCGTATCCAGCGGGGCCACGAGACACCTCTTCGCCGGTCAGCAGGCAGTCCGCTGAACCCTCGGAGGATGGCGTCCCTTGAAGTGGTGTAGCCGTTCTTGGCCGATGTGCGCCCCCGGCTCGCCA
>NZ_BAAAIZ010000126.1:0-3449 GCF_039526425.1 Streptomyces thermospinosisporus | reverse complement strand
CACCGAACCCCGTGCACACCAGCCCACCTGACGTGCAGTTTTCACGATGCACACTGCTCAGTGGATGGAAGCCGGTGTGGGCGAGTGCGGGCGCGTAGCCGATGTCGTGCAGCACCGCAGCGGCCTCCAGCACGTGGGCATTGCCACCGACCAGGGGTGCCAACACCTGGGCACGGGCGGCAACGCCCTGTGTATGGGCCCATCTGCGCGGAAGGCTCGTCCGCAACAATTCGCCCGCCAGCCCATACGCCCAGTCGACCTTGATCGTCGCCACATGAGGAGGGTATGGCAGCCCCGGAGTTGGCGCAGCCCTACAGCGCGTCAGGCGCCCCTCAATGGCGCAGCAGATCCTGGGCAAGGGGATCGGCCCTCTCATGTCCCCCTGGGGCGCACCCTGTTGAGTGTCAGTGGTGGTTCTTATCGTGGAGGAATGGCGAACGGTGTGTGGCATACCGGATATGGCATAGAGATCAATCTTTCGTTACCCGATCTCGGGCACCCGGACCGTCCGGAGTTGCTCCACGAGATCACCGCGAGCGTCGCTGATCGCGACCCGCAACTGCTTCAATGCCTGGCGCACCACGAAGGGCGGGAGGCCAGTCCGAGGCAGGCGGGAAATCTCCCTGGATGTTCATCCGCCGAGGCCGCATGGGCGGCCGAACGCCCCTGGTTGCCTCTCACCTACCGATCACGCACAAGCCGACCCCTGCGGAGAGCGCGCAGCACAGGGCTACGAAGGAGCGGGTCGTCGAGACCGCTGCCAGGCACGGGCTCCTCTCCGAGGCGGAGGTTCCCTTAGCCAATCGGCGGAGTATCACCGACGCTGTCGTCACTGGGCCGAGTGGCATACGGATCGGCTGGGAGATCCAATACCACCACCTCAGTCCCAGTAGCGTGCATCGCCGCTCGGTCAATGCAGTGGAGCACGGCATCACACCTCTGTGGGTGGCGAAGGACCGGACGGCTTCCCTGATCGACCGTGCACCGTGGGCACGCGTCGACGACATGCCGTGGAAGGACATCGCGGACGGCAAGGACATGGTGATCCGCGGTGGGTACCGCCACCTACAGGTCTGGAAGTGTGTGCCGAGCAGTGACCGTCACTGTCTGGCCAGCGAGGGCGCCGGTCACTGTGGCGCGATTCACGCCGACTGGTTCCTGCCCGCCCTTTGCCTGCCCGAGAAGAAGCCGGTCCACATCGAAGACCTGGTCCTGCAGAGCGCCACAGGGGAGAGCGTCCCGGTCTACGTGCCCAGCCGTGGCAACGGGCGGGCCGGTCGGCATAGGTGGGTGTCGGCAGACGACCGCGCGCTGTGGGAGGAGATCGTCGGTGAACGGACTCCTCTGCCCTCAGCGCCGGCCGAAGAGGACGACGGCGTGATCACCTTCGCCGAGCAGGAGATCGACCGCACCTGCCGAGCAGGCGAGGAAGGCTGGTTCCTTAGCGATGCCCGGCCCCTCCGCGACCTTGGCCAGCCGACTGGCGGTTTCACCCTCCCCGCCATGCCGGTACGGGGCGCCCGTGAGGCGATGCGGATCACACCAGTGGAGAGGATGGCAGCGTCCGCCGCGCTGCGATGCCCTCCCTGGGAGCTGGGTCCCTGCGCTGGCTGCGGCCAGCTGATGCGCAGGTATGGGCGGTACGCGGCGATGTACTGCCGTGCCTGCCGTGCCGTACTCAACGGGCGATAGCCGGGAACTGCAACCAAAACTGCAACCACGGAATGACGAAGGCTCCGACCGTGATCCGGTCGGAGCCTTCGTTTGCCCAGGTGGGCGGCTGCGGAGGATACGAGATTCGAACTCGTGAGGGGTTGCCCCCAACACGCTTTCCAAGCGTGCGCCCTAGGCCGCTAGGCGAATCCTCCGCCGGAAACATTACATGACCGTGAGGAGTGCTCGCGAACTCGTTCCGGTCCCCGGGGATGAGGTAGCCTGTGCGGAGCCCCTCACGCGGCGCTATCTGACTGAACTCCCCCAGGGCCGGAAGGCAGCAAGGGTAGGTCGGCTCTGGCGGGTGCGTGGGGGGCGCTCGCGTTCCCGGGGGCGGTCGGGGCGGTCGGGTCCGCCGGTTCTCCGGGCGGGTCTGGATGTCAGTGGACGCCTATAACCTCGTAGGCGTGTCGTCTCTCGCGCTGTACCGCCGCTATCGCCCGGAGTCGTTCGCCGAGGTCATCGGGCAGGAGCATGTCACTGACCCGTTGCAGCAGGCGCTGCGGAACAACCGGGTCAATCACGCGTACCTGTTCAGCGGTCCGCGCGGCTGCGGCAAGACGACCAGCGCGCGGATCCTGGCCCGCTGCCTGAACTGCGAGAAGGGCCCCACGCCCGACCCCTGCGGCGAGTGCCAGTCCTGCCGGGACCTCGCCCGCAACGGCCCCGGTTCCATCGACGTCATCGAGATCGACGCAGCCTCGCACGGTGGTGTGGACGACGCCCGTGACCTGCGTGAGAAGGCCTTCTTCGGCCCCGCCCGCAGCCGGTACAAGATCTACATCATCGACGAGGCCCACATGGTCACGCCGGCCGGCTTCAACGCCCTGCTCAAGGTCGTCGAGGAGCCGCCGGAGCATCTGAAGTTCGTCTTCGCGACCACCGAGCCCGAGAAGGTCATCGGGACGATCCGGTCCCGGACCCACCACTACCCCTTCCGGCTGGTGCCCCCCGGCACCCTGCGGGACTACCTCGCCGAGGTCTGCCGCAAGGAGAACATCCCCGTCGAGGACGGGGTGCTGCCCCTCGTCGTGCGCGCCGGCGGCGGTTCCGTGCGTGACTCGATGTCGGTCATGGACCAGCTCCTCGCCGGCGCCGGGGACGACGGTGTGACGTATGCCATGGCCACCGCCCTGCTCGGCTACACCGACGGCTCGCTGCTCGACTCGATCGTGGAGGCGTTCGCCACAGGCGACGGGGCCGCCGCCTTCGAGGTCGTCGACCGGGTGATCGAGAGCGGCAACGACCCGCGCCGGTTCGTCGCCGACTTGCTGGAGAGGCTCCGGGACCTGGTCATCCTGGCCGCCGTCCCCGACGCGGCCGAGAAGGGACTCATCGACGCCCCCGCCGATGTGATCGAGCGGATGCAGGCGCAGGCCGGCACCTTCGGCCCCGCCGAGCTCAGCCGTGCCGCCGACCTGGTCAACGAGGGCCTCACCGAGATGCGCGGCGCCACCTCGCCGCGCCTCCAGCTGGAGCTGATCTGCGCCCGCGTGCTGCTGCCGGCCGCGTACGGCGACGAACGGTCGGTCATGGCGCGACTGGACCGGATCGAGCGCGGGGTGAACGTCTCCGGGGCGGGTGCCGGGGCCGGCATGCCCGCGATGGGGTACGTGCCCGGGCCCGACGCGCATGTTCCGCCTCCGGCTCAAGGGGCCGGTGCCGGTCAGGGGCAGACGCAGGGGGGTGCCCCGGTTCCGCCGGGCGGCGGTCCGGCCGCGGCCAGGGCGGCGGTG
>NZ_BAAAIZ010000125.1:0-8449 GCF_039526425.1 Streptomyces thermospinosisporus | reverse complement strand
CGACCCCGAAGGCTCCGCCGACACCGAGAGCGAACCCGAACCGGAACCGGTCAAGTGACCCGCCGGTCTGCCGACCTCGGCGTGCGGAGAGGCGTGCGGAGACAAGGAGCGGCAGACGAGTCGGGCTGACACCGGGTTCTGTCGCCCCGGGGTCCTCGCGACCCCGGGGCGACGGTCATGCTCCAGGGCCGGTGCGGCACCGGCCTCGTGCGGTCTGCCCGGGCTGTGATCAGCCCTCGGGGGCCTCTTCGTCCGGTCGGAAAGCCCTGCTCCAGGTGGCGCCGCAGCGGCAGTGAGCGCTTTCGAGCAGCTCGCCGTCGTCGCCGACGCCGGTGACGTCCCAGATGCGGACGTGAATGTGTTCACCCATCGTTTCTCCTCGTAATGGGCGCAAGGCTACGCAGCCGCCCGCCGAAATGGGAAGGATCCTCTCACATGGTGAGATTCACCCTGGATTCGGCCGCGCGCGGGACCAGCGGGGGCGGACGGCAGGTCCGTCCTACGGCCGGACCCGGTCGCCGGCGGCGGACGCGACCGTGGTGAGCCAGCTGATGACCCGGTTGATGTCGGACTGGGTGACGATGCCCACGAGCCGGTCGTCCGCCAGGACCAGGGCGCGACGGGCCGGGCTCGCCTCGACGGCGGGCAGCAGGTCGACCAGCCGGTCCTCGGGATGCGCGGTCGGGAGATCGTCGAGAGGCACCAGCACGTCCGCGACCGACGTGCGGTGGCGCTCGTCCACCGGGACCTTGCCGGCCCGGTGGACGCTGATCAGCCCGAGGGGCCGTCCGGCCGCGTCGGTGACCGGGAAGGCCGAGTGCCGGTAGACCCAGGCCGGGTCGCTCAGGAACTGCTGGACGGTGGTGGCCGCCGGCACGGTCTCGGGATCCGGGGTCATGGCCCGGCGCACCGGGACGGTGCCGAGCAGTTCCCGCATCCTGGCCTGGCCGCCCTCGGCACTCGCCATGGCGGTCATGAACCAGCCGATCAGCATCAGCCACAGCCCGTCGACCGCGGCACCGGCGAACACCAGGAAGATGCCGGCGATGACGAACATCCAGCCGAGCACGCGGCCCGCGCCGGTGGCGACCGCGGTGGCCCGCAGCCGGCTGCCCGTGCGCCACCACACCACGGCACGCAGCAGCCGCCCGCCGTCCAGCGGCGCGGCCGGGAGAGCGTTGAACAGCGCCAGCAGGACGTTGATCGCGGCGAGCCAGGCAAGCGCCTCGACCCACAGCCCCGTTCCGTAGGCCTGGCCGAACAGGACGGCCAGGAGCCCGAACACCACACCCAGCGCCAGGCTGACCAGCGGGCCGACCCCGGCGATGCGCAGCTCGGCCGCCGGGCTCGGCGCCTCGCTCTTCAGGCGGGCGACTCCGCCCAGCAGCCAGAGCGTGATCTCGTCACTGGGCACGCCATTGCGGCGGGCGACGATCGCATGGCTGAGCTCATGGGCCAGGAGCGACAGCAGGAAGATCACGGCGGTGACCGCACCGGCCACGGCGTACAGCCAGCCCGACCGGCCCGGGTGGGCGTCGGGCAGCCGCCCGCCCGCCAGCCCTAGGGCGATCAGGCCGAAGATGACCAGGACGCTCCAGTGCACTCCGATCCGGATGCCTGCCACACGTCCCAACGAGATCGTCGCCTTCATTGCGGTTCGCCTCCGCAAGAGTGCGCCATTCGGTCACTTCCATGGTGCGGGGCCAGGGACGCTTCGGGCGACTGAACCGGGCTGCGGGCATGAAGGAGCGGCAGACGAGTCGGGCTGTACGCCGGGTATTCCTGGAGCACCTTTCTGACCTGCGCTTTCGCGGGCCGGATCGGTTGTGACCTGCTAGGTCGGGTTGCAGAGGCGATCGGAGGCAGTCAGAGGAAACCGCTCTGATTCGACCCGGGTTCGACCCGAGCTGCTCGGAGCCAGTCAGAGGCAATCGCCCTCTGTTTGGCCCCGAATCGGCCGAGGTCGGGGCGGTGTCGGATGGGTCAGGACTCCTCTGGCGGCACTCCGAGTCGATCTCGGTCGAGCCGCGATGGGGACGCCTGCCTCCGCTGAGGAGCCAGGCATACGAAGGCCTCCAGGACGGCCATCCTGGAGGCTTCGCTTGGCACCGATTGGAGGTCGGTTCCGGACGCCACCGTGGTTTTAGCGGGCCGGGGTGGCGTCCACGTCCTTGCGAGACGACCCCACAGTGCCACACCACACCCACCAGGCAGACCCATCCCGACGGACATTTCACCCGAGCGAGCGACTGGGGCTTCACCGGCTGCCTCCGGCTGCGGCTGACCTTGTCCTGCTCGGAGACCTCACCGGCCGCTACGCGGCGGGCAGTTACAGCAGGCTCGGATCCGACGGCCAGACTGTGGTCCTGCGCGAGGACCGGCAGGGGGCGGCCGAGCACGGGCACCGGATCACGGCGGCTATCGCCTGCCACGTCGCCCGCGCCGGCGGAACCGTCGACGAGCTGACCCGGCTGCTGCTCCACCCCGACCACGAGGGTGGCCGGCACGCCCGGCACATCGCGCTCCGCTCCGGGCAGGCGCGTGCCCTGGACTACATCCGCCGGGTGTGGGCCAGCGCCTCGACCGCAGTCGACAGCACCAGGGCGCTGGGCTCCCGGCACGAGGCGTACGAGGTCCTCGCTGCACTGCGCGACCGGATCGAGACCACTCCTTGGCGCGGCGAGCGGGGTCGGACCGCGCTGCGGGTGCTGCGGGCCCATCTGAACTTCGCCGAGACCGCCGGCGGCCCGCTGCACCACGCCAGTGAGCGGCAGACCGCGGAGGAGGCAGGGGTCTCGCGGACGACGCTGCGGGTGGTCTACGAGACCGTTCTCAAGCCGGGTGGCTGGCTGCGCCGGCTGCGGGTCGGCCATGGCCGGGAGGGCTCCACCTGGTACCTCGCCGACGGCAACGCCCCCGCTTCGCTGTCTCGTTTCCGGACCACTCAGTACCCCCCCGACCCGGCACTTGAGGAGTGGCCCACCCCTGAGACACGGGCGGCGGCCGACATCGACTCCACCGTCATCAGCCGCCTGATGGGCCACGACGCCTTCGCCCACCACGGCCTCGGCAGCTCCGCCCTCATGATCATCGGCGCGCTGCACGCCCGGCCCGCCCAGACCATTGGCGAACTCGTCGGCTCGGCATCGGTGTCCCGGGCCACCGCCTACCGGACCTTGCGACGCCTGGCCGACCACGGCCTGGTGCACCACAGCGGAGAGACCTGGATCCTCGCGCCTCGCGCGCTGGAGGGCTTCGGTACCAGCCTGCCAGATGCGGTTCCCGCACCGACCGCGCCCCCGGCACAGGGCTGGGACGCGGTCGCCCAGCAATACGGCACCGCGGGCGTGGCAGCCCAGCGCAAAGCGCTGCACGCTGCCGAGCGCTCGGCGTACCGGGAGGCACTGGAGCGGCTGGCGGAGCACCGGGGCAAGGCCATGGTGATCGTCCGCGACGGAGGCCAGGTCCTGGTTCCCGCACCTCGCCCCGACGAGATCCCTCCTGCGTGGCACGCCCCCGGCGGCTGTGTCCTCGACCCGGTCACCGGCCGCCCTGACGCCGAATGGCGCGTGGCCACCGACGGTCGGCTGATCCTCATCACCCCATCGGACCAGCGCAGTTACGACGAGCTGGCCGCCGCCCATGCCGAAGCCCTCAGCGAATGGGAGTCCGCCGCATGAACCCAGAGCCCCCAGTCACATCCGATGCGAGCGAGACGGTGACGCCCGAGTCCCTGCGCAAGCAGTACGAGTCCGGCGCCACGGTCGACGAACTCGTGGCCAGCAGCGGCTTGTCGTACGGCACGGTGCTCAACCGGCTGCACGAGGCCGGGACCGAGATGCGTACGTCGTGGCAGACCCGTCGGATGCGCCAGGATCCACAGGCGCGCCAGCGTCTCGCGGCCCACCTGCGCACCCTGTACGAGCAGCATGGCGCGACCCTCACCGAGCTCGCTGCGGCGGGGGCTGGGACGAGGCGTGCTGCCCGGCGCCTGCTGATCGAGGCCGGCGGCGCTGTGCGCACCACGCAGCAGACGATGCGGATGCGCGCCGCAATGCGAGCCGCCGAGCGGCAAAGGCTCGCGGTATCCCTGCGGGCACGGTACGACGCTGGCGCCACGGTCCCGGACCTCGCCAAGGAGTGCAACTACTCGGTCGCCACCGTCTACCGGCTCCTGCACCAGGCTGGCACCCGGATGCGTCCCCAGCACAACCACGGCGAAGCCCGTGACCCGAGGAAGCGGTCATGAGCGGCCCCGCCCTGTCGGGTGTCCCCCGCCATGCCCGACAGATCAAGAAGTCGGCCGTGCGCCATCCCAGGCGCAGTACTGCAGCGCGAGCCCCTCCGACATCGGCAAGCAGCCGCCACCGAATGTCGGCCCTCTTACCGACGCACATAGGACAACTCACCTTTCCAGTTTCAGGAGATCAAGCACACGTGAACGAGAACACCCGTCACAGGGCCCTGGCCGCGGCCACAGCCCGCGCCTGGGACGCCTTCGTCATCGTCGTCGGCATGCTCAAGGGCGGCACCGGCAAGACCACCTCCGCCTGGTTCATCGCCCTCTACTACGCCGTCGTCCTCGACCTGCCGACGCTGCTCCTGGACGCGGACGCAACCAGCCAGTCCGCCTATGACTGGTTCAAGGTCGCCCAGGCCGAGGGCTTCGAGATCCCGGCCAACCTGGTGGTCGAGCGGTACCCGTTCGACGACATCGCCGAATACATCCGTGAGAAGCGGTCCGAGTTCGGAGCAATCGTGGTCGACGCCGGCGGCGGCAGCGCGAAGTTGTTCCACGAGGCTGTTACCGAGGCGAACCTGCTGCTCGTGCCGGTCGCCCCCACCAAGATCGAGCGCCGCAAGCTCGTGGCCACCTTCGACGAGGCCGAGCGCGCCGCCGCCCGCAACGAGCGCGACGTCACCGCCCACGTAGTCCTCGTGAAGGCCGACGACCGCACCAGCCTGCCCCGCAACGCAAAGGACAAGCTGCTGGAGCCCGAGAAGGGCGAGGGCATCGGCCCGGACCGCGACGAGCCCTTCCCGCTCGCCGAGACGACTATCCACTCCTGGGTGCACTACATGGAGGCCTTCGGCGAGATCCCGACCGAACTGAGCGAGTACGCCGAACTGATGAAGGAGCTCACGGCATGAGCGAGCGCATGAAGCCCCCGGCCCGCCGCACGGGTCGCACCCTGGGCGGGGCCAAGAAGTCGGCCCCGCCACCCCCTCCCCCGGCCGCCGAGCTCACCCCCGAGCAGTACGCCGCCGAACAGGCCGCCGCCCAGGGCCAGGGCCGTCCCGCTGCCAGCGAGCCGCAAGTTCAGACCGCTCCTTCCGCCGTTCCCATCCCCGAGGGATCGGCACAGGGCCGGACCGAGGCGATGCCCGAAGTGGCGCAGACCTCAGCCCAGCCGACTGCCGACGTGCCGAGCGGCCCCGTGCCGGAGCCGGCCACCAGTCAGCCGGTTCGCCCGGCCGTCGTCGCCCCCGAGGCGGGGACGGCGGTCGGTGGGGAGCCGGTGGAGCGGCACATGCCGCCTGTGGTCCCGGCTCCCGAGCCTGCAGCACCTGCGGTCCAGGCCACGCAGCCGGCCGAACCTGTTGCGCAGCATGGTCCGCCTCCTGTCACGTCCGCGACTGCTGGTGCGGCTCCGGCCGCCGAGGTGGCCATTCGCCCGGCCGTTTCCCCGGTGGCAGGCGGCACCGCATTCCCGGTGAGGACCGAGGGTCCGGGGGCTCACCAGGAACAACAGGAGACTCGATCGCAGGAGGATCCCAGCGAGGGAACGCCGTATGCGCACGGTCCCGGCCGTCCCAAGGATGTTCCCGAGGTCGCCGTCGTTCTCAACCAGCGGATCATCGCGCGGGAGAGTCTCGACTCTTCGGTTCCCGCTGCGTTGAAGCTGAAGAAGCGGATCAAGCGCTTCGCGCTGGACAACGAACTCGATCACCTGCCCATCGGCGACATTGTCTCGGTCGCACTGGACGAGTGGCTCACCGCCCGCGGCTTCTGACCCGACCGCACGGCACGGGGCGGCCACCCCCACGCAAGGGGGCGGCCACCCCGTGCCGACTATTCCAATAGCCCAATAGGCGGCTAGCTATCCGCCTATCCGGACCGACCGGAGCAACTCGTGCCCGATCTCGCCCATCACGCCCGACGACTGCGTGAGATGGCCGACGCATTGGAAGCGCAGTCCCAGCCCGCTGAAGACCCATTCACTCCACACCCGAACACGCTGGAGATCATCAGCAATCGCCACACCAAACGCGGACAGCTCAACTACGCCGTCCCCGATGCCCTCCAGCTCCAGAAACGCATCCGCCGATACAACGCCGATCACGACATGCCCCACGGCGACATCGTCGCCCTCGCACTTGACACGTGGCTGCGTGCTAAGGGCTACCCACCCGACCTCACCTCGCCCAAAGCCGAAGCACGCTGATCACGCGGCCGACTTCACTGCCATGCCCCCTCGGTGGTAAGTCCCGCCGGGGCGCCCCCGCCCGTACCCGCCAAGCAACTCGCGGCCGGGCCGACGGCCTGCCCCTCACCGCGACCGGCAACAACGGCTCCAGCAGAGATCTCCTCATCCCACACCGAGATCATCACGGCGCAGGGTCAGGAACAGGGCTGAGAAGAGTAGACAGAGGGACTACTCCTCGGCCCGGCGCCTCGGCAACATCGCGGAGGCCGGACGGCCGAAGGCAAGCTCTACTATGGCGCTGCGTATTGCAGTCCCGCCAGCGGACGCGCCCGTACCGCGATCGAGTTCGCCTACGCCCAGCTCGGCAAGCCCTACGAGTGGGGATCGACCGGCCCGAACTCCTACGACTGCTCCGGCCTCACCGGCGCCTCCTGGCGCACCGCCGACGTCTCACTGCCCCGCACCGTCAACCAGCAGTACAACGCGGGCCGGCAGGTCGCCCGCTCCGACCTCCAGCCCGGGACATCACCTACTGGTACAACAACAGCCAGCACAACGGCCTGTACATCGGCCACGGCAAGGCCATCCACGCACCGCGCACCGGCAAGAACATCGAGATCACCAACCTCGCCTCCATGCCGTACTTCGCGGCCACGCGGCCCTGAATCCCGGACGGCGTAGCCGCCTCGTGCCCTCTCACCCACTCGCCCAGCGGTCTTACTCGGCTTGTCGCACGCGCCGTTCGCGGAAGCGTCCAACCGGCTGATGTCACGGCCCCTTGGTCAGCAGCAGCGTTGTGCTCACCCGGCCGCCATCAGTGAACGGATTGTCCGTGACGTCAAGGCCGAACAGGACGTAGAGATGCCGCAGGGCCTCATACGCATCGCGCTCCGGGTCGCCCAAGGCGTGCCAACTGTGGTTCCAGTCATCGTTGGTCGCTGGCTGCGGTGAGCCCCGGAGCGGAAAGTTCGGGTCGTCCCCGGCTGCAAGGGTGCGGGCCGGCGGACGTGCGAACTCGGTGGCCACAATCCGGTGTGTCCACGAGCCGTCTACCAACGGCAGAACGTGTTGGTCGACGAGCCGGAAGTACTCCAGCGTGATTTCGGTAAGCACGAAGACACTGATCCTGCGGTCCGCACCGCCGGAGTAGCGTTCCATGGCCCAGCCCAGCATGTCCCGCGTCGCGGCCACGGCCGCCGTGACTGCTCCGTCGGACTCAATCCACAACCCGCGCCGTGGAGGCTGAGTGAGGAGGAGTCCACCGTCGTGGGCCTCGGGCTGGTGGTAGACCGACGCGAAGTTGAAGCCTTGGGTGCCACGCAGCGTGTCCTGGTTGCGCAATACGTTCCGCAAGCCGCCAGTGGCGTGCATACCGGGGACAAGCCCCTTCGGGTGGTCGGGCGTGCTCTGAAAGAACAAGACCGGTACGTCGTCCAGGTCCAGGCGGGCTCGCAAAGAAACCCGTGTGGCCTCCCGGTCTGCGTGCGGCTCCGGGGCAGGTGGGGTCGTGGCGGGTTCCCGTCGCATGCGCAGGCCGTCGCTCAAGAGCCGGTACGCCTCGTCCGGCGAAAGGTAGGCCGTGGTGTCACCGTTGCGGATGGGGACCGTCCAGCTTCCTTTGACGAACCTGCCGTCCTCGGTCAGCCCCCGAGTGACCAGCGCCCACCGGTCGGACTCGGGCAGCGCAGCCACCTCGATCACCAGGTAGTGACCGGATGCGTCGGGGTCATCAGCGGCGTGGTCGAACCACAGGTAGTTCACCTTGAGCAGCGGGCGCACGTATTCGGTGATGACGTCCTTATACGAGGTGCTGTTGACCAACGACTTCGCGAAGGGTGTCAGCTTCTCCGCGACCTCGTAGAGCTCGGTCGGCCGCTGCTTCGCCTTGAGGCCGCACACGATCAGACCGCCGCCGGCGTTGGCAAACGCTGCGACGTCCTTCGCTAGTTCGAACTTGCCTTTCTCAGAGGGCGTTAAGTCCGTTTCTGGTAGCGGCCGCGTCCGGGCTGGGTGAGGAAGCC
>NZ_BAAAIZ010000124.1:16950-37863 GCF_039526425.1 Streptomyces thermospinosisporus | reverse complement strand
CACCCTGCTGCCCGCCACCAACGAATGATCATCTACACCACGCCAAGGGGCACGACCCGCGGTACGCCCGGCCGCGCACTGCCACTGGATAGGCATATTGCATGACTGCACTCCGCCCACGTCGGCGCGTCGCTGCCTTGGCGCTGGCCGGCGCAACCCTGCTGCCCGCCCCTGTGGCATCGGCCGCGCCTGTATCAGCTGACCAGGGCGCCGCCAGCGTTCATACGGAAGCGGAGAGGCCGAGCCGTGACGCGCTACGGCTGCTGGCTCAGCCGCCGTTCGCGCCCACGGACCTCAGTCTGCTGAATACGCAGTCCTACCCGCAGGGGCCGCCGATGCAGCCAGCGCCTCCCCGTGAGATCACTGCCGAGGAACTGGTCAAGCAGCTCAAGACCACCCTCAAGCCGCGCGGCCACCGTGCGGTTGAGGAGGGGCTGGCTGTCTTCCGTAGCTCACGGATCGCCACCGTGGTGCCGGATCTGAACCTTCGCGCCGCCCTAGCCTCCCTGGCCGGCAGCCCCGCACAGGCCAGCATCCAAGCGATCCGCCACGGCGTCTTCCACCGGGTCTACTTCGGCACACCGCCCAACCCGGCAGCGACTGCTCAAGTCGTGGTTGGCCCGAACGGCCCGGAGATCATTTTCAACCAGCGCTTCCGCTACGAGGACTTCCGGCTACTGGGAGTCGTGCTCTCCCACGAGACTCTCCACCAAGACTCCCAGGTCAACGACAACGAAGAGCTCATCAACTCGGCGCTGCAGCTTGCCTACTACGGGCAGCTGCTCCTCAAAGAGCCGCAGGTCGCAACCAGCCGTACCGAATTGTCCCGGAGACACAACACTGGCCTGATGGCGTTGCTGAACACACGGGATGCCCGCGGCAGCCAGCGGCTGACCCACGCCACCGGCAACGTCCTGCCCGGTGCGGCGAATTCGCTGCCCAGTTTCGGAGCGGCCTTCCTCGGCATCACGCCTGACGGGGGCACGGGGACCGATCCGACGAGCACGCCGGGCAACGCGAACCTGGACTTCTTCCTTCGCGCGATCACCTGTACCCGGCAGACCGGTGCCGCGTTCAACACCGCCACCGTCGAAGTCCTCGACTGCCGCCAGACTTGGGCGACCCCCAGCGAGCGCATCCGCCTCGCCCGCCTGCTCAAACTCCGCATCCCCCAGCCACCGTCGCGGCTCCCGCACCGCGAAGACAAGCCCTGGAAGGCCCCCGCTTCCCCGCTCAGCGGCGAGCCTGGGAAACCGATCACCTGGGGCATGGGCACCGATGCGAGACCATCCCACTCCGACACGACCGAATCCCGAAGCGGCAGCGCTCTCCTCCGCCTGGTCAATGCCGTTACGCGGTCCCAGTGATCAGGCAGCTTCCGGCATCACGTAGCCGTGGGCGACGTCGCGCCGCTCGGCGGGCTGGCTCTTGCGGCGAGTGAGTCGTCGGGTCATCAAGGTGACGGCCGCCCACGTGATCAACGATTCGCTCATCTCGGGGAGCCGTTCGTGGTCGAGGCAGTGTCGGCGGGCCCTCATGATCCACGACCAGCCCCGTTCCACCTCTGATCTGATGCGCCGCGACCTGCGCTGACCGACCGGCGCGAGCGCACGCAGCCCTGCTCACCGAGATGCTCGACACCTGGGAGCGTGCGGTCACCGATGACGTGATCGAGCAGATCGAGAGCGGCGGCGGGGACGCCCGGGGCAAGCTGGAGAGGCTGTTCACCATCGCCTCCTCCACCGAGGAGCCGGTCACCGGCATCCCGGTGGAACTCGCCATCCGTGACTGGGCCCGCCGCTACCCGTCCGTCGCCTAACACCTCCGGCGCGTGGACAACCGGCGCATGGACCACCTCCGCTGTCTGCTCGCCTTCTCCCTGCGCGTCGGCCAGCACTACATCGCGGCCGAAGACGGCTCGCGCAGCCGCGCGGAGGTCATGGAGATGACCCGGGGCCGGCTGCTGCGGTAGCGGCGGGACGGCGGGACCGCACCGACGCGGTCCCCGCTCTCAGGACTGGGGCCGCTTGCCGTGGTTGGCGGCGTGCTTGCGGCGCGCCTTCTTCTTGCGGCGTCGTTTCGAGGACATACCGGCCTCCTGCGGACGTGAACGTGCACCGCCGTGCCCGGCGGCATCCGACCAGCCCCAGGCAACCACCGTTTCCGCGCGCCCGCGACTCAGGCTCCGGGCACTCCCGTACAGGGTTCAGGAAGGCGGCGGATAGACCAGGTGCCCGTCCCGCACCCGCGCGTGCTCGTTGAGGACGGCAGGCTTCGTCACCGTCGGGGACATGATGTGGACGACCTCCGCACCGGCGACGATCAGCGCGTCGGTGATCAGCCGGCGGTGGCACCGCCAGGGCACCGCCTCGCTGCACATGATCGCCGGCCGTTCGTGCGCGGCCAGCTCCAGCAGCTCGTCGAGGCCCTCCCGGAACTCGGCGGTCGCCATGTAGTCGGCGTAGTCCCGGAACGCCTTGACCCGCCAGGCCCCGTTGGCGCTGGGCACGCCCGCCGGAGTGTGCCGGCGACCGCCCAGCGCGCGGATCCAGCGGTACCGGATGCCGGGCGGCAGCGCGTCGACGAGCGCCTCCTGGTTCCACTGCGGGAACTTCCGCGACGACGGATAGGAGCGGACGTCCACCAGACAGGTGACGCCATTGCGGCGCAGCATCTGCACCACCTCCCCGACCTCCCGGGTCGAGTGTCCCACGGTGCAGATCCGGTTCACCCTTCCCGAGTCTAGGCCCGGGGATGCGGGCCCGGCGTCCTTTGGGCGCCCAGCGTTGTCACTGGCGCATGGAAGAGTGCGCGGCATGACCGAAGCCAACGCTCAGGCCGATCTTCTCCGTCATCTCCAGGACGCCCGCGACGCACTGCTGTGGAAGCTGGAGGGGCTCTCCGAGTACGACGTGCGCCGTCCGCTGACTTCCACCGGCACCAATCTGCTGGGGCTGGTCAAACACCTCACCCGCGTGGAGCTGGGGTACCTCGGTGACACCTTCGGGCGGCCTTTCTACGACGGGGAACGGGCGCCCGACTGGTACCGGGACGACGCCGAGGAGAACGCCGACATGTGGGCCACGCCGGAGGAGACCCGCGAGGAGATCGTGGGGCTGTACCGGCAGGCGTGGCGGCACGCAGACGCCACCGTCGCGGCCCTCGGGCTGGACGCGGTGGGGCAGGTCCCGTGGTGGCCCGAGGGGCGGCGCGAGACGACCCTGCACCATGTCCTCGTGCGGGTCCTCGCCGACACCCAGCGCCACGCCGGCCAGGCCGACATCGTGCGTGAACTCATCGACGGCTCGGTGGGCTGGCTCCCGGGCAACGACAGCCTGCCGCAGGCCGACCGCGAGCAGTGGGAGAACCACCGCCGCCGGGTGGAGGAGGCAGCACGTAAAGCCGGCGGCGTCGGCTGAACGGAGCGCCCGCCCCGGCCAGTTCGCGGGCCGCCGGCCCATGGTCGGGGCGGCGCCCCGCCCGGTACGCTCGCCGCTGCGACGGCGTCGACGCGAGGGGGCCAGAGCCGGTGACACTTCAGGTACGCGGGATCGTGCTGCCGGAGCGGGGGGAGCGGTCCTTCTGGATCGACGGCGACCGGCTCCGCACCGAACCGGTCCCCGGCACCCGGCTCGTCGTGGACGGCGGCTGGCTGCTGCCCGGCCTGGTCGATGTGCACACCCATCCGGGCACCGAGGACGTCGGCACCCCGTTCAGCGACGAGACGCTGCGCCGTCATCTGACGGACCACCGGGACGCCGGTGTCCTGGCCGTGCGCACTCCCGGATCGGCGGCACGCATCCCCGGCTGGGTGGACGAGGACCCGGAACTGCCCCGGGTGCGGTCGGCCGGGCGCTGGCTGGCCACACCGGGCCGCTTCTTCCCGGGCTTCGGGCGTGATGTGAGCGAGGCGGACCTGGTGCGTGCCGCCGTCGAGGAGGCGCGGGCGTCGTCCGGCTGGTGCAAGGTGATCGCCGACTGGAGGCACGACGAACCGCCCCTGAACGCCGGTGTTCTCACCGCCGTGGTGGAGGCCGTGCACGCGATCGGCGGGCGCGTGGCCGCCCACTGCCAGACCGCCGACGGCTGCCGCAACGCCGTGCTGGCCGGCGTGGACAGCCTGGAGCACGGCATGCATCTCGACCCCGGTCTGATCGACCGTATGGCCGCCCAGGGCACCGCCTTCGTGCCGACCCTCACCGCCTTCGCCGCCGGCGTCGACCGCAAGCGCGCGGAGGAGCCGAGCGCCCGCCGCGACTGGTGGCTGGACGGCTGGCGCGGCCTGCCGGTGAACGTCCGGGCCGCCCACGAGGCCGGGGTCACGGTCCTCGCGGGAACGGACGGCTTTCCCTGCGGCACCGTCAGCTCCGAGGTGGACTGGCTGGTGAGGGCCGGGCTGCCCGCCGAGGCGGCGCTCGGCGCGGCCTCCTGGGCGGCACGCTCCTGGCTCGGCCTGCCGGGGCTGGTGGACGGGGCACCGGCCGACCTTGTCGCCTACGACACCGATCCCACCGCCGACCCGTCGGCGCTCGCGAATCCGAGCCGTATCGTCCTGCGCGGCCGGTTGGTCGCCTGACGCCTCGCCGGACCGGGGCGGGCGGAGCCGGACGACATCCGTCCGCGAGCGGCTCCGGCACGGAAAACGTCCGGTCCGTGAGGGTTGGGTGAGGGGATGGACACGAATCTCGCCCAGGCTCTCGTTTGATCTTCAACCAGCCCTGCCAGCAGGGGTTTTGCCCGCAGGTTGGCTCAACTATGGGCGGACCTTGTGGAGATGACACGTGACACGGCGTCAGTCGGCAAACGGAAGCATTGATCTGGTCGCGACAACTGGTCACGCTTCTCGTCATCCTCCGACGCCTCGCCGCGGCGGAGGTGAATCCCCCCACTGACGAGGAGACCCCTCTTCATGACGCATCAGACGCACACCGGTGCACGCAAGCTCACCACCGCGGCGATAGCGGTGGCCGCCGCGACCTCCGCGGCGCTCCTCACCGCGCCGACCGCCCACGCCGGGCCTCCCCAGGGCACCGTCTTCGGCCTCGGAGCCGAGAACACCGTCGACGGCAGCTTCATCGTCCTCCTCGACGAGAAGGCCTCCGCCGGCGAGAAGAAGGACCTGGCCCGCGAGTACGGCGGCAAGCTCAGCCGGACCTACGGCTCGGCCGTCAACGGCTTCTCCGCCACCGGGCTGACCGAGAACGAGGCCAAGCGCCTCGCCGCCGACCCCGCCGTCGGCACCGTCGTCGCCAACCGCACCCTGCACACCACCGCCACCCAGGACAACCCCCCGTCCTGGGGCCTGGACCGGGTCGACCAGAGCGACACCGCGGGCGACAGCAAGTACACCTACCCCGACAAGGCCGGTGAGGGCGTCACCGCCTACGTCATCGACACCGGAGTGCGCATCACGCACAAGGACTTCGAGGGCCGAGCCAAGCACGGCTACGACGCCGTCGACAACGACGACACCGCCGACGACGGCAACGGCCACGGCACCCACGTCGCCGCCACCATCGCCGGCGCCCGGCACGGCGTCGCCAAGAAGGCCCGGATCGTGGCCGTCAGAGTCCTCGACGACAACGGCTCCGGCACCACCGAGCAGGTCGTCGCCGGCATCGACTGGGTCACCCGGAACCACCAGGGACCGTCCGTGGCCAACATGAGCCTCGGCGGCGCCGCCGACCCCGCCCTCGACGCGGCGGTCGGCAAGGCCATCGCCTCCGGCGTCACCTTCGCCGTCGCCGCCGGAAACGAGTCCACCGACGCCGGCCAGGGCTCGCCCGCCCGCGTTCCGGAGGCGCTCACCGTCGCCTCCAGCACCAAGGACGACGCCCAGTCCGACTTCTCCAACTACGGCTCCGTCGTGGACCTCTACGCCCCCGGCTCCGAGATCACCTCCGCCTGGAACGACAGCGACGACGGCACCAGGACCATCTCCGGCACCTCCATGGCCTCCCCGCACGTCGCGGGCGCCGCCGCGGTGTACCTGTCCGCCAACCCCGACGCCACGCCCGACGCCGTGGCCAAGGCGCTGACCGACAAGGCCACCCCCGACAAGATCAGCAACCCGGGCACCGGAAGCCCCAACAAGCTGCTCAGGGTCACCGAGTAGACCGCGCCACGCATCCGCCGGGGGCCGCGGAGGAGGACGTCCTCCGCCGGCCCCCGGCCCATGGAGTGGCCCGGCTCACATGGCGTATCCGGCCAGCCACCGACACGATGGTCTTCGTCACCGGCAGGCTGAAGGGATCACCAATGTTCCGCAAGGTGCTCGTCGCCAACCGCGGTGAGATCGCGATCCGGGCGTTCCGCGCGGGGTACGAGCTGGGCGCCCGTACCGTCGCTGTCTTCCCGTACGAGGACCGCAACTCGCTGCACCGGCTCAAGGCCGACGAGGCCTACGAGATCGGCGAGCCCGGCCACCCGGTGCGCGCCTATCTCTCCGTGGACGAGATCGTCCGCGCCGCGCGCCGCGCCGGAGCCGACGCCGTCTACCCGGGCTACGGCTTCCTCTCCGAGAACCCCGAGCTGGCCCGTGCCTGCGAACGGGCGGGCATCACCTTCGTCGGGCCCAGCGCCGACATCCTCGAACTGACCGGCAACAAGGCCCGCGCGGTGGCCGCCGCCCGCGAGGCCGGCGTCCCCGTTCTCGGCTCCTCCCAGCCCACCACGGACGTGGACGAGCTGCTGCGCGCCGCCGAGGACATCGGCTTCCCGGTGTTCGTCAAGGCCGTCGCGGGCGGCGGCGGGCGCGGCATGCG
The DNA here is from genome assembly GCF_039526425.1 of Streptomyces thermospinosisporus. Lineage (NCBI taxonomy): Bacteria > Bacillati > Actinomycetota > Actinomycetes > Kitasatosporales > Streptomycetaceae > Streptomyces > Streptomyces thermospinosisporus. Next base: position 31,099 of record NZ_BAAAIZ010000124.1, on the reverse strand, counting down.
GCGCGTCGAGGACCCCGCCCAGCTGAGGGAGGCCGTCGAGGCCGCCTCACGCGAGGCGGCGTCCGCCTTCGGCGACCCCACCGTCTTCCTGGAGAAGGCCGTCGTCGACCCCCGCCACATCGAGGTGCAGATCCTCGCCGACGGCGAGGGCAACGTCATCCACCTCTTCGAGCGGGACTGCTCCGTGCAGCGCCGCCACCAGAAGGTCATCGAACTCGCCCCGGCCCCCGACCTCGACCCGGAGCTGCGCGAGCGGATCTGCGCCGACGCCGTGCGGTTCGCCCGGCAGATCGGCTACCGCAACGCCGGCACCGTGGAGTTCCTCCTCGACCGCGACGGCAACCACGTCTTCATCGAGATGAACCCGCGCATCCAGGTCGAGCACACGGTGACCGAGGAGGTCACCGACGTCGACCTCGTCCAGTCGCAGCTGCGTATCGCCGCCGGTGAGACCCTCGCCGACCTCGGGCTCTCCCAGGAGTCGATCACCCTGCGCGGCGCCGCCCTGCAGTGCCGCATCACCACCGAGGACCCGGCCAACGGCTTCCGCCCGGACACCGGACGGATCAGCGCCTACCGCTCGCCGGGCGGCTCCGGCATCCGCCTGGACGGCGGCACCACCCACGCCGGCACCGAGATCAGCGCCCACTTCGACTCCATGCTGGTCAAGCTCACCTGCCGGGGCCGCGACTTCGCCGCCGCCGTGGGCCGCGCCCGGCGCGCCGTGGCCGAGTTCCGCATCCGCGGCGTGGCCACCAACATCCCGTTCCTGCAGGCGGTGCTCGACGACCCCGAGTTCCAGGCGGGACACGTCACCACCTCCTTCATCGAGCAGCGCCCGCACCTGCTGACCGCCCGTCACTCCGCCGACCGCGGCACCAAGCTGCTCACCTACCTCGCCGACGTCACGGTGAACAAGCCGCACGGCGAGCGGCCCGACCTTCCCGACCCGCTCACCAAGCTGCCGCCGCGCCCCGCCGGACAGCCGCCCGCCGGCTCCCGGCAGCGGCTCACCGAACTCGGCCCCGAGGGGTTCGCCCGCTGGCTGCGCGAGTCGCCCGCCCTCGGCGTCACCGACACCACCTTCCGCGACGCCCACCAGTCGCTGCTCGCCACCCGGGTGCGCACCAAGGACATGCTGGCCGTCGCCCCCGTGGTCGCGCACACCCTGCCGCAGCTGCTGTCCCTGGAGTGCTGGGGCGGCGCCACCTACGACGTCGCCCTGCGGTTCCTCGCCGAGGACCCCTGGGAGCGGCTGGCCGCCCTGCGCGAGGCGGTCCCCAACATCTGTCTGCAGATGCTGCTGCGCGGCCGCAACACCGTCGGCTACACCCCCTACCCGACCGAGGTCACCGACGCCTTCGTGCAGGAGGCGGCGGCCACCGGCATCGACATCTTCCGCATCTTCGACGCGCTCAACGACGTCAGCCAGATGCGGCCCGCCATCGAGGCCGTGCGCGAGACCGGCACCGCCATCGCCGAGGTCGCGCTCTGCTACACGGCCGACCTGTCCGACCCGGGCGAGCGCCTCTACACCCTCGACTACTACCTGCGCCTCGCCGAGCAGATCGTCGAGGCCGGCGCCCATGTGCTGGCCGTCAAGGACATGGCGGGACTGCTGCGCGCGCCCGCGGCGGCCAAGCTGGTGTCCGCGCTGCGCCGCGAGTTCGACCTGCCGGTGCACCTGCACACCCACGACACCGCAGGCGGCCAGCTCGCCACCTACCTCGCGGCGATCCAGGCCGGTGTGGACGCGGTCGACGGGGCCGTGGCGTCCATGGCCGGCACCACCTCCCAGCCGCCCCTGTCGGCGATCGTCGCCGCGACCGACCACTCCGAGCGCCCCACCGGGCTCGACCTCCAGGCCGTCGGCGACCTGGAGCCGTACTGGGAGAGCGTCCGCAAGGTCTACGCCCCCTTCGAGGCGGGCCTCGCCTCCCCGACCGGCCGCGTCTACCACCACGAGATCCCCGGCGGCCAGCTGTCCAACCTGCGCACCCAGGCCATCGCCCTCGGCCTCGGCGACCGCTTCGAGGACATCGAGGCGATGTACGCCGCCGCCGACCGCATGCTCGGCCGTCTGGTGAAGGTCACCCCCTCCTCCAAGGTGGTCGGCGACCTCGCGCTGCACCTGGTGGGCGCGGGCGTCTCCCCGGAGGATTTCGAGGCCGACCCCGGCCGGTACGACATCCCGGACTCCGTGATCGGCTTCCTCCACGGCGAGCTGGGCACCCCGCCCGGCGGCTGGCCCGAGCCGTTCCGCACCAAGGCGCTCAAGGGCCGCCCCGCACCCAAGCGGGTCCAGGAGCTGTCCGCGGACGACCGGGCCGGACTGGCCAAGGACCGGCGGGCCACCCTCAACCGGCTGCTCTTCCCCGGACCCACCCGCGAGTTCGAGACGCACCGTCAGAGCTTCGGCGACACCAGCGTCCTGGACAGCAAGGCCTTCTTCTACGGCCTGCGCCCGGGCAGGGAGTACGGCGTCGACCTCGAGCCCGGCGTGCGGCTGCTCATCGAGCTGCAGGCGGTGGGCGACGCGGACGAGCGCGGTATGCGCACCGTGATGTCCACCCTCAACGGCCAGCTGCGGCCCATCCAGGTCCGCGACCGCGCGGCGGCCTCCGACGTCCCGGCCACCGAGAAGGCCGACCGGAACAACCCGGGCCATGTCGCGGCGCCCTTCGCGGGCGTGGTGACCCTCGCCGTCTCCGAGGGCGACGAGGTGGAGGCGGGCGCCACGGTCGCCACCATCGAGGCGATGAAGATGGAGGCGGCGATCACGGCCCCCAAGGCCGGCACGGTCGGCCGCCTGGCCATCAACCGCATCCAGCAGGTCGAGGGCGGCGACCTCCTCGTCGAACTCACCTGACGACACCCCCGCGCGGGGAGGCGCCGGACCGGCCCCTCCCCGCGCGGCTCCACGTCCCCTCGGGATCCCTCAGGACTCCAGCCGTAGTACTGTGCCTGAAGTAGTCTGAGCCGCACAGCACTCGCACAGGACCGGGAGGGGCCATGGTGAGGCGGAACGACCAGCGGCGCGCCGCCCTCGTCGACGCCGCGATCGAGGTACTGGCCAGGGAGGGCGCCCGCGGCCTGACCTTCCGGGCGGTCGACACCGAGGCCGGCGTCCCCACCGGGACGGCGTCGAACTACTTCGCCAACCGCGACGACCTGCTCATGCAGGCCGGCGCCCGGGTCTACGAGAGGCTCCAGCCCGACGAGGCCACCATCGCCCGCCAGCGGGCCGCCGGACGGGACCGCGAGACCTATGCGCAGCTGATGCGCGAACTCGTCGGCCGCATCGCCTCCTTCCGCACCGGATACCTGGCCCTGCTGGAACTGCGCCTGGAGTCCACCCGCCGGCCCGGCCTGCGCAAGCTGCTCACCGAGCGGGTCCGCGCGGACGTCGACGCCAATGTCGCCTACCACGAGGCGTCCGGCCTGCCCGGCGACGCCACCGCCGTGAAGCTGCTCTACCTGGCCCTCAACTGGCTCATCGTGGAGCAGCTCACCCTGCCGGAGGTCTTCGGGGAGGCGGAGCGGGAGCGGCTGGTGACCGCCGCGGTCGAGCGCATCGTGGCCGCCGAGTAGGCCCGGACGGCGCCGGGCGACAGGCGATTGTCAGCGGCCGGTGTCACGCTGAGTCGAGGAGCACTCAGCGAAAGGGAACCATCGTGATCACCACCGACTACGCCCCCGGTGCCCCCTGTTTTCTCGACCTCGGTGCCCCCGACGTCCCGGCCGCCGCGGCCTTCTACCGCTCGGTGTTCGGCTGGGACTACGAGGCCATGGAGGACGAGGGCGACGAGAACATGGAAGGGGGGATGTTCCGCAAGGACGGCAAGATCGTCGCCGGGCTCGGCAAGCTCACCGAGGAGGACGCCCGGTCGGCCTGGATGATCTACTACAGCGTCCCCGACGCCGATGCCACCACCCAGGCCGTGGAGCGGGCCGGCGGCACCGTCCGGGTCGCGCCCATGGACCTCGACGAATGGGGCCGGATGGCCCAGTACACCGACCCGCTGGGCGGGCAGTTCGCCGTCTGGCAGCCGGGCACCAGCAAGGGCATGGAACTGGTGGACCAGCCGGGCTCACTGTGCTGGACGGAGCTGATGACCACCGACGTCGCCGCGGCCAAGGAGTTCTACACCCAGGTCTTCGGCTGGCAGTACACCGAGATGGGCATGCCCGGCGGTGGCGGCACGTATCACATGATCACCCCGGCCGGGCAGCCCGAGGAGCGCATGCACGGCGGTATGGTGCAGCTTGGCAAGCAGGACCTGTCGCTCAACAAGGGCCGGCCGTACTGGCACCCTGTCTTCGCCGTCGACGACTGCGACGCGGCCGTCGCCGGCACCACCGAGAACGGCGGCACCGTGCAGATGGGCCCGGAGGACGCCGAGGGCGTGGGCCGGCTGGCGGTGTGCCTGGACCGGTCGAACGCCGACTTCGTGGTGCTCAAGCCGTCTGACAGCTGAGCGTCCGCCCATGAGGGGGCCGGCTCGCGTGCCGCGAGCACCCGCCCGGCCCCCGCATCTTCAACGGCTGGTCAGAATCACGAGCCGCTGGGCGGCGCGCGTCATCGCGGCAGAGTGGTCGACGGCTCCCTCGCTCTCGGGGTGCGCTGCGCGCCTCGCAACGTGTGCCGCGGGCCTCGCGGCGGCTACGCGTTCCCGGAGCGGGAACCGGCGCGCGATCGCGCCGCACGTCGGGCTGCCGCACCCGCGGGCCCGCCCTGAGCGGTCCGGCGGCGACGGCCCCGCGACGAGCCGGGCGACGACTTCTGCGATGCCTGCGACGACTTGGCCGACGCGACCGGCACATGGATCACCACGGGCACGCCGGACGGCTTCCGGGCACCGGTGATGCGGCTGAGCTCCGCCTCGCCCGAACGTACCGCGGTGGTCCGCGCGGTGACACCCGCCATGGCCATCAGGCGGCTCATGTCGCGCTGCTGATCCGGCGTCACCAGGGTGACCACACTGCCGGATTCGCCGGCGCGTGCCGTGCGTCCTCCGCGGTGCAGATAGTCCTTGGGGTCGGTGGGCGGGTCGACATTGACCACCAGGTCCAGGTTGTCGATGTGGATGCCGCGCGCCGCCACATTGGTCGCCACCAGCACCGTGACCTGACCGCTCTTGAACTGGGTGAGCGTGCGGGTGCGCTGGGGCTGGGACTTGCCGCCGTGCAGGGCCGCGGCGCGCACTCCGCTGCTCAGCAGGTGCTTGGTCAGCCGGTCGGCGGCGCGCTTGGTGTCCAGGAACATGATGACCCGGCCGTCCCGCGCCGCGATCTCGGTGGTGGTCCGGCGCTTGTCGGTGTCCTGCACGTGCAGCACGTGGTGCTCCATCGTGGTGACGGCACCCGCGGACGGGTCCACCGAGTGCACCACCGGGTCGTGGAGGTAGCGGCGGACCAGCCGGTCGACGTTGCGGTCGAGGGTCGCCGAGAACAGCATGCGCTGCCCGGTGGGCTGCACCTGGTCGAGAAGCGCGGTGACCTGCGGCATGAAGCCCATGTCGGTCATCTGGTCGGCCTCGTCGAGCACGGTGACGGCGACCTCGTCCAGCCGGCAGTCGCCCCGGTCGATCAGATCCTTCAGCCGTCCCGGCGTCGCCACGACGGCCTCGGCCCCGGCGCGCAGCGCGTCGGCCTGCCTGCCGATCGACATTCCGCCGACCACGGTGGCCAGCCGCAAGTGCATGGCGCGGGCGTAGGGCGTCAGGGAGTCGGTGACCTGCTGGGCCAGTTCACGGGTGGGTACCAGGACCAGGGCCAGGGGCTGCCGGGGCGCGGCGCGGCGGCCCGCGGTGCGGGCCAGCAGCGCCAGGCCGAAGGCGAGCGTCTTGCCCGAGCCGGTGCGGCCCCGCCCGAGGACGTCACGACCGGCCAGGGAGTTGGGCAGGGTCGCGGCCTGGATCGGGAACGGGACGGTCACGCCCTCGTGGCCGAGGGCGTCGAGCAGCGGGGCGGGCAGGTCGAGGTCGGCGAACGACTCGACGGCAGGGAGGGCCGGCGTCTTGGTGACCGGCTGGGCGAACTCCGCCTGCGGTGCGGTGCGTTGACGTCCGACGCCGTTGGCGCGGCGCGGCGCGCCGGAACGGCCGGCTGCGGTGCGTCGGCCTGTGGTACTGCCGGAGGGGGCGGACGTGCGGGATGTGCGTGCTCGGCTCATGCGAGACCTTCAGACTTCCTTGATGCGTTGATGCGGCACGTATCAAGGAAGTCGCGCGTGAGGCCGCGCGGAATCTCGCGAGAACGAACCGGGGTGAAAGGCGCGACGAGGCGCCCGAAAAGGGATCGAGCCGGGGCCCGCACCCGAAGGTGCGGCCCGGCTGCGATGTGCGTATGCGGGTGGATCAGGCGGGCACGATGTTCTCGGCCGCGGGACCCTTCTGGCCCTGCGCGATGTCGAAGCTCACCTTCTGGCCCTCGTGGAGCTCACGGAAGCCCTGCGCGGCGATGGCCGAGTAGTGGGCGAAGACGTCGGCGCCGCCGCCGTCCTGCTCGATGAAGCCGAAGCCCTTTTCCGCGTTGAACCACTTGACGGTACCGGTTGCCATGTTTCTCTCCTTCGGAACGGGAGCTCCATATCACACGGAACCCCGGTCGCTGTGATGATCACCCGTCGGAAAACGTTTCTGGCAACCACTACTGCAACTGATCTCGACACTATCACGCGGTAACCGCCGAAGCACGGTCGGCAATGTCACTTCGTCCGGCACCGATCGGGGACGCCGCGGGGGAATATTCCGGAGGTCGGCCGAAAATTCCCCCACCGGGTGGCCGAATATTTCCGGTCCGGGCGCCGTCAGGTCCCGGACCCACGCCGGCCGCCGGCCGCCGGCGTGGGTGCGTGGGTACGGAGGGCGGCAGGCGCCCCGGCCGTGCCCGCCCCGGCAGAAAACGCCCTGGCCGTGCCCGCCCCGGCAGAAAAGCTGCAGCCGCGACTAGAGTTGTCGTGCGGGAGGGAACTGCTCTCCCGCGGCGGGTCACAGCCCTCGTGGCTCGCGGAAAGGTGCGCATGCCCTCGGAGCACAGGCCGGACACCGAGGCCCGGCCGCCGGCCGGCGACCGGCTCGACGACGACCACTACCCGGCGTACACGATGGGCAGGGCCGCCGAACTGATCGGTGCCACGCCCGCCTTCCTGCGCGCCCTCGGCGAGACGGGGCTGATCACTCCGAGCAGGTCGGGGGGCGGCCACCGCCGCTATTCGCGCCATCAGCTGCGCATCGCGGCCCGGGTACGCGAACTGGTCGACCAGGGGACGCCGATCGAGGCCGCCAGCCGCATCGTCGACCTCGAGGACCAGCTGGAGGCGGCCCACCGCGCTCACGCGGGACGACGGGACACGTCGAACAGCCGCAACGAAACGCGCGAGTGAAAAATCTGCCTTCGCCGCACCAGAAATCTGTCTCCGCCGTATCAGGAAATGGCGGAACGGAAATCCGTGCTAGGCTTGACCCCGTTGCGGTTGTGGTTGCCCTTTGCGTCAGCGGTTTCATCCCGGGCAGGTAATCATCGACAGCGATGTGAGGGCCCGCACGGTGTGGGCCTGAAACTGTCTAGGAGTATGAATTATGGCCACCGGTACTGTGAAGTGGTTCAACGCGGAAAAGGGCTTCGGCTTCATCGCGCAGGACGGCGGCGGCGCCGACGTCTTCGCCCACTACTCGAACATCGCCACCCAGGGCTTCCGTGAGCTCCACGAGGGCCAGAAGGTGAGCTTCGACGTCACGCAGGGCCAGAAGGGCCCGCAGGCGGAGAACATCGTTCCCGCCTGACGCACGTCTCGCTCCCGCACGGAGCATTCAGAAGGCCCGCACCACGTCTGGGGTGCGGGCCTCCTGCCGTTTCCAGGCCTGTCCCGTACCGGGGTCATCCCGCACCGGCGTGGTCAGGGGCGGGACCGCCGGTCCGCAGGCGTGGTGATGCGGGCGATCGCTTCGACGGTCAGGGACCGGTCGTGCGGCCGCTGCGCCAGCGCCCGATGCAGCGTCAGCCCCTCGATGAGCGCGTCCAGTTGGCGTGCGGTGTCCGGATCGAAGTGCTTCTCCAGGTGCACCCGGCTGCGGCGCATCCACTCGTGGGTGAGCTCGCGATAGGCCGGCCGCCGGGCCGCGAGGGTGTACAGCTCCTGGGTCAGCACCAGATCGCGCCGGCTCCCCTCCGACAGGATGTGCACCAGGTCCGCCACGGCCGTGCGGGCCTGGTCGGGGTCGGCCGCGGTCCCGAGGCGGGCGTCGAAGACCGCGGCGATGTGGTCGGTGAAGCGGCGGAACGCCTCCCGCAGCAGCTCGTCGATGCCGTCGAAGTGGTAGGTCATCGACCCCAGGGGGACACCGGCGCGGGCGGCGATCCTGCGATGGGAGACCCGGGCGATGCCCTCCTCGGCGATCAGGTCGAGGGTGGCCGCGATGATCCGTTCGCGCCGCTGGGGGTCGGTGTGCCCGGTGGCCATGGCACCTCCCTCACAGGGTGCGGACCGGGCGCGCGGGGTTGCCGACGGCGGCCACACCCGCGGGCACGTCCTTGGTCACCACGGCACCGGCGCCGATGACGGAGTCGTCGCCGACGGTCACGCCGGGCAGGACGATGGCGCCGCCGCCGAGCCAGACGTTGTCGCCGATGGTGATGGGCCGGGCGGCCTCCAGCTTGTCGCGCCGGGGCTCGGGCTCCAGCGGATGCGTCGGGGTGAGCAGCTGGACGCCCGGCCCGATCTGGCAGTCCTCGCCGATGGTGATCGCCGCGACGTCCAGCGCGGTCAGGTTGTAGTTGACGAAGGTGCGCGCCCCGATGGTGATGTTGCTGCCGTAGTCGACATACAGCGGCGGCCGCACATGCGCCTCCTCACCCAGCCGGCCCAGCAGCTCCGCGAGGATCGGGCGGGCGGCCTCCGCGTCCTCGGCGTAGGCGGCCTGGTAGCGGGCGGCCAGCCGGACGGCCCGCTGCTGCCTGCGGGCGATCTCCGGATCGTCGGCGATGTAGAGATCGCCCGCCAGCATGCGCTCGAGATTGGTGCGCGGGTCGTCCGCGAAGTAGTCCCTGTCGTCCGTCGCCATGCCCGAGACGCTATCCCGCGGAGCGTACGAACGTACACTCCGGGCCTCCCGAGGTTCCCGGGGGAGGCCTCGGCAGGCCCGGGGGAGTGCCCGGAGTCCTCAGCCGACGGGCGGCATCTCCCCAGGCTCCGAGTCGAGACCCGGCCGGCTCTTGCGCCAGGCGCCGCGGGTGAAGTCCGGGATCTCGACCGGCCGGCCGCCCCTGGCCAGGGAGGCGGCGCTCAGCGGCACCGCCGAGCACCAGGCGGCCGAGTCGTACACATCGATGTCCGGCACCAGCCCCGCACGCATCAGCTGCACCGTGCGCCACTGCAGGACGTAGTCCATGCCGCCGTGGCCGCCGTTGTTCGCCGCGTCGTCGCCCACCTTCTGCCACAGCCAGTGGTCGAACTCCTTGCGGTAGCTCTCGAAGTCCCGCCAGGTGTGGCCGCTGTGATCCGGTTCGATGTAGATCCGCGCGCCCGTCGGTGCCGGGCCCGCGTAGTCCTCGACGATGCCCCGGCTCCCGGCGAGCGTGTTGATCCGGCTGTAGGGGCGCGGCGAACTCACGTCGTGCTCCGCCCGGATGATCCGGCCCTTCGCCGTCTCGATCAGGCAAGTGATGAGATCGCCGTTGATGTACGTCTCCTTCCAGGACGGGTGTCCCTTGGGGACGAACCGCTCGCGGTAGTCGGCAAGGCCGCGCGGCTCGCTCGCGGTGGCCCGCAGGGTGACCATGCGGTCGCCGCGGTTGACGTCCATCGCCGCCGCGATCGGGGCCAGGCCGTGCATGGGGTAGAGGGACGCGGTGCTGCGGGTGTGCCACAGCCGCCGCCAGGAGTCGGTGTAGTACGTGTCGGAGAACAGCAGTTCGCGCAGGTCGTGCAGATAGCCGCCGTGCCCGTTGGTGATCTCGCCGAGGAGACCGGCGTGCGCCATCCTCAGCATCGCCAGCTCATTGCGCCCGTAGCAGCAGTTCTCCGCCAGCAGCAGATGCCTGCGGGTGCGCTCCGAGGTGTCGACCAGGTCCCACAGCTGGCGCAGCTCGGTGGCGATGGGCAGCTCCACCACCGCGTGCCGGCCGCTCAGCAGGGCCGCCCGGCCGTGCTCGTAGTGGAACTCCCACGGCGTGGCGACGTACACCAGGTCGATGTCCTCCCGCTGCAGCATGCGGGCGTACGACTCGGCCGACCCGCCGTACTCGGCAGGGCGCGGCTCACCCTTGCTCTCCAGCCGGTCGGCGGCGCGCCTGGCCCGGTCGGCGCGGATGTCGCAGACGGCGGTGACCGTGCAGCCCGGCACGGCCGCCCAGCCCGTCACCATGCCCGAGCCCCGGTTGCCGAGACCGATCACGGCGACCCGGACGGTCCGGTGGACGTCGAACGGCACGCCGATCATCGACTTCTGGCCCGGTCTGCGGCCCGGCGCCGCGCCGGTCGCGGCCGCGGCGGCCGGAGCGGCGGACATACCGGCCGCGAGCGCGCCGGTGGCGACGGCTCCGCCCAGCAGAAGTCGGCGGGAGACAGCGGCGATCTCGGACATGACGGCAACACTCCTCGGTGGGCGGCCTGCATCACTGTCGGTGGAAGACTCTGCGGGCTTGGTGAGGCCATGTCAATATGTGCTCGATAGACAGCCGTTTCGCGCACAACTGAGCACCGCTGGAAGATGAGGAGGCGTCACTTCTGTTCGGAGGACGGTCCGCGCGTGGAGAGGCCGGCGGCGCCGGTTCGCGGCAGAGTGGAGGGATGAACGCAGACGCCCCGGCCACCCTCGCCCGAGCCAGGGTGGCGACCAGGCTGCCCGCCCAGGACCTGGACCGCGCCCGCCGCTTCTACGCCGAAAAGCTGGGACTCGAGCCGGTCGACGAACGCCCCGGCGGGCTCCTCTACCGGGGCGCGGCCGGCGACTTCGTGGTCTTCCGGTCCACAGGCAGCTCGCCCGGCACCTTCACCCAGATGGCCTTCGAGGTCGACGACCTCGACAGCGTCGTGGCCGAGCTGCGGCGGCGGGGCGTGGTCTTCGAGGACGTCGACCTGCCCGGATTCCGCACCGTGGACGGCATCGCCGAGGTGGAGGGCAACTACCCGAGCAAGGGCGCACGCGGGGAGCGCGGCGTCTGGTTCCGGGACAGCGAGGGCAACCTGCTGGGCATCGGTGAACCGATCGCCTGACACGGCCGCCGTGCCGCACCGAAGGGCCGCGCCGGTGGCACAGTGACCGTATGTGCGGCCGATACGTAGCCACCCGCAGCCCCGAGGACCTCGTCCAGCTGTTCCAGGTCACCGACTGGCGCCCCGAGGAGAGACTCGAGCCGAGCTGGAACGTCGCCCCGACCGACCAGGTCTACGGCGTGCTCGAACGCCGCCCTCGGCGCGACGGCGGCGACGGCGAGGTGCGCAGGCAGCTGCGCGCCCTGCGCTGGGGACTGGTGCCGTCCTGGGCCGACGACCTGAAGATCGGCGCCCGGCTGATCAACGCCCGGGTGGAGACCGTGCACGAGAAGCCCGCCTTCCGCCGGGCCTTCGTCAAGCGTCGCTGCATGCTGCCGGCCGACGGGTTCTACGAGTGGCGCCGCATCGACGACCCGGCCACCGGCAGGAAGCGCAAGCAGCCCTACTTCATCCACGCCGAGGACGAGGAGGTGATGGCGCTCGCCGGGCTGTACGAGTACTGGCGCAACCCGGACGTCGAGCGGGACGACGACCCCGCCGCCTGGCTGATCACCTGCACCATCATCACCACAGAGGCCACCGACGCCGCCGGCCGGATCCACCCGCGCATGCCGCTCGCCCTCACCCCCGACCACTACGACGCATGGCTCGACCCCTCCCACCAGGACCCCGACCGGCTGCGGGCCCTGCTGACCACCCCCGCCGGCGGCCACCTGCACGCCCGCCCCGTCTCCCCGGCCGTCAACAACGTGCGCAACAACGGACCCGAACTGCTCGAGGAAGTGGAAGTGCCACAGCAGCCGTGACCCAGGGCCGGCGGCACAGGAGTCGCCGGTGGCCGCATCCGGGGACCGAGCGGGGGCAGAAGAGCCGACACGACCAACGACCAGGACCGATCCACCGCCGGGGGTCTCACGTGCAGGGCAGGCAGGACCACGACGGCACGCGCCCGCTGGACGTCGTCGTCGTGGGCGGCGGTGCGGCCGGACTGAGCCTCGCCCACCGGCTCGCCTGCCGGAGCCGGCTCACCATGACCGTCGTCGAACCACCCGACGGTCCGCTCCGGCCACCCGAACGCACCTGGTGCTACTGGACGGCGGAACCCGACGACTTCGCCGAGGCCGTCCAAGCCACCTGGTCCCGCCTGCGGGTCCACGACCCCGACGGCACCGGCATCACCGTCGACCCCGCCCCGCTGCGGTACCGCATGCTGCGCTCCGGGCCGTTCGAGCGGCTGGTGCACTCCGCGCTCGACCGGAACCCCCGCACCACGCTGCTCCGCGCCACCGCCGAGACCGTGCGCGAGATGTCCGGCGGCGCGGAGGTCCGCTGTACGGCACCCGACGGCCGGACCCTGACCCTGCGCGCCGCCCGGGTCTTCGACTCCCGCCCACCACGCGTGCTCCCAGCGGCCAGGACCCTGCTGCTGCAGCACTTCCGCGGCTGGTTCGTGCGCACCGCGGCAGACCGCTTCGACCCGGCGGTCGCCGACCTGATGGACTTCCGGGTGCCGCAGCCCCGCCACGGCCTCGCCTTCGGCTACGTCCTCCCGCTCGCCGCCGACCACGCCCTCGTCGAGTACACCGGGTTCTCCCGCGAGCCCCTGGACCGGACCGCGTACGAGGCGGCGCTGGACCACTACTGCCGCAGCGTCCTGCGTCTCGGCCCGTACACCGTGGAGGCGGCCGAGCAGGGCGTCATCCCCATGACCGACGCGCGCTTCCCCCGCCGCACCGGGCCCGCCGTCTTCCGCATCGGCACCGCGGGCGGCGCCACCCGCCCGTCGACCGGCTACACCTTCGCCGCCGTCCAGCGGCAGAGCCGCGCCATCGCCGCCGCGCTGCGCGAGGGACGCGACCGGGTGCCGCCCCCGCACAGCCGGCGGGCGCTGGCCATGGACGCGGTACTGCTGCGCGCCCTGGACACCGGGCGGATCGACGGACCCGACTTCTTCACCCGGCTCTTCCGTCGCACCCCCGCCGAGCGCCTGCTGCGCTTCCTCGACGGCGCCACCTCGCCCCGGGAGGACCTCGGCATCGGACTGCACACCCCCGTCGGGCCGATGCTGCGGACCGCGCTCGAACTCCCCTTCCTGCCCCGCCGCTCCCGGCCCGCGCCCAGCGCCACCCCCCGAGACGAAGAGAGCCGACGATGACCCTGCTGCGCGACCGCGACCTGGCCCGCGCCTTCGACCACGCCTCGCAGACCTACGACCGCCTCACCGCCCTGAACCCCGGCTACCGCTCCGAGCTGCTGCGCTCGGCGCGGCGCCTGCGGCTGCCGGACGGCGGGGCCGGACTGCGTGTGCTGGACCTCGGCTGCGGCACCGGCGCCTCCACCCGCGCCCTGCTGCGGGCCGCGCCCCGCGCGCGGATCACCGCCGTGGACGCCTCCTCCGGCATGCTGCGCCGGGCACTTGAGAAGCCGTGGCCTGCGCAGGTGCGCTTCCAGCACATGACCGCCGAGGAGTTCGCGGCCGGCGAGGAAGGCCCCTTCGACGCGGTGTTCGCCGCCTACCTCTTCCGCAACGTCACCGACCCCGACCGGGTCCTCACCGCCGTGCGGACCCTGCTGCGACCGGGCGGACGGCTCGCCGTCCACGAGTACAGCCTCAGCGGCGCGCCCGTGCACCGGGCACTGTGGAACGCCGTCTGCCGAGCAGTGATCATCCCGGCGGGCACACTCGGCGGGGACCGGGCGCTCTACCGGCACCTGTGGGCCAGCGTCCTCGGCTTCGACACCGCCCCCGCCTTCGCCGACCGGCTGCGCCGCGCGGGCTTCACCGGCGTGCGCCTCGCCCCCGTCGCCGGATGGCAGACGGGCATCGTGCACACCTTCCTGGCCCGCAACGGGTTCGCGGCCGGCGCCGGAACGGCCCCGCCGACCACCGCGACCGCGACGACCGGGGAGATGCGGTGAGCGCCCCCGAGC
>NZ_BAAAIZ010000124.1:0-16938 GCF_039526425.1 Streptomyces thermospinosisporus | reverse complement strand
CGCCCCGGAGCGCCCCCGTCGGCGCGCCGCCCGGCGCGGCCGCGACCGGCGGGCGGAGATCGTGATGCCCGCCCCCGGCAGGGACCGGTTCGAGACCGGCGACGCCCCGCACATCGCGGTGGCCGGCGGCGGGATCGCCGGTCTCGCCGCCGCCACTGTGCTGGCCGAACGCGGCGCCCGGGTGACCCTCTACGAGCGCGAACCCGCGCTCGGCGGACGGCTCACCGGGACACCCACCCGGCTGGCCGACGGCTCCACGGCGACCATGACCCGCGGGTTCCACGCCTTCTTCCGCCAGTACTACAACCTGCGGGGCCTGCTGCGGCGCACCGACCCCGGCCTGACCGGCCTCACACCGCTGCCCGACTACCCGCTCCGCCACAGCGCCGGCCTCACCGACAGCTTCGCCCGCGTCCCGCGCACCCCGCCGCTCAGCGCACTCGGCTTCGTCGCGCTGAGCCCCACCTTCGGCCGGCGCGACCTCGCCGCCCTGGACGCGCGCGCGGCGCTGCCCCTCCTCGACGTCCGCGTGCCCGAGGTCTACGACCGCTACGACTCCCTCAGCGCCGCCGCCTTCCTGGAACGTGTCCGTTTCCCCGAGGCCGCCCACCACCTCGCCTTCGAGGTGTTCTCCCGCAGCTTCTTCGCCGACCCGCGGGAGCTGTCCGCCGCCGAACTGCTGCTGATGTTCCACATCTACTTCCTCGGTTCCGCCGAGGGCCTGCTCTTCGACGTGCCCGACGAGCCCTTCCCGCAGGCCCTCTGGGACCCGCTCGGCACCTACCTCGAGCGCCTCGGCGCGACCCTGCGCACCGGCACACCCGTGCATGCCGTACAGCCCCGCGAGGACGGGGGAGTGGAGCTGCGCACCGACACCGGGTCCCACCGGTACGACGCCGCGGTCCTCGCACTCGATCCCGGAGGGCTGCGCCGCCTCGTCGCCCATTCCCCGGACCTCGGCACCGAGTCCTGGCGCGACGACATCGCCGCGCTGCGCACCGCGCCGCCGTTCCTGGTCTCCCGGCTGTGGCTCGACCGCCCGGTGCGCGCGGACCGGCCCGGCTTCCTCGGCACCAGCGGCTACGACGGCCTGGACAACATCAGTGTCCTGGAACGCTACGAGGGCGAGGCCGCCCGCTGGGCCGCCCGCACCGGGGGCTCGGTCGTCGAACTGCACGCCTACGCGGTGCCCGACGGCACCGACCGGGACAAGGTGCAGCGGGTGCTGGTCGAGCAACTGCACCGGGTGTACCCGGAGACCCGCCCGGCGCGGATCGTCGACGCCCGCCACGCGTGGCACGACGACTGCCCGCTGTTCGAAGTCGGCACCTACCGGCGGCGCCCGGCCGTGCGGACACCGCACCCCCGGATCACCCTGGCCGGCGACGCGATCCGCTGCGACCTTCCCGTGGCGCTGATGGAACGAGCGGCCACCACCGGCTTCCTCGCGGCGGGCGCGCTGCTCGCCCGGTGGAACGTCAAGGGCCAGGTGCTGTGGACGGTGCCCCGAGCGGGCCGCTCCCGGATCCTGCGGGCCCTGAACGCCCTCGTCGGACGCTGATCCTTCCCGCGTTCAGCCGCTGATCCTTCCCGCGTTCAGCCGGGGAAGCGCCCCGCGCTCACTCGGTCGAGCGCCCCGTGCTCATCCCGGGAAGCGCCCCGTGCTGCGCAGTTCCCAGCGGCGCTCCGCGTAGGCGAGGTCGTCGCGCCACAGCCTGCCGGACGCACGGCGGATCAGCGGGCGCAGCACGGGTGCGGCAGCGGCGGCCAGGGCGAAGCCGCGCCGGTCCGAGGCGGCGACCACTGCCTCCACCACGGCGGTCCGGGGCCGTGCGGCGCCCTCGGCGGTCAGCGGCGTGGCATGGGTCTCCACCACGGAGGTGGCCCCCTCGCCCTCTGCGATCCGCATCACCACGGTGCGCGGCTCCGGCGCGGTGAACTCGGCCCGCACCGGCACCACCAGACGGCCCGCCACCCGGAACGACACCTCCACGACGTACGTGTCGTCCACCTCGCCGCCGGAACCGGCCTCCGGCGCCTGCGTCACCTGCAGATCGACGAACGAGTAGGGGTGGAACCAGGCGCCGTGCCACGGGTCCAGCCGGTTGGCGACGACGTCCTGCGGCTCGCACCTCCCCACCGCCGTGTGCACCGTGTCCACGGTCCGGCCCGGCGCGGGCCGCACCGGCACCACCGGACGCTCCAGCGGCTCCTCGCCGCCGACCGCGTCCAGCCGCACCCACACCAGCACTCCGTCGTCATGGACCGGGAACGGCTCCCAGCCCGCGAACGGGGCACCGTCCAGGGCGAGTCCGTGCCAGCGGCAGACCAGCTCCCCGCACACCACCGCCCCGGAACGCAGCGGAGCACCCAGGTGCGGGCACGCTCCCGGGCCCGCGTGCAGCTCCCCGGTGTCCGAGCGCCACAGCACCACCTCCACGCCGCCCACCGTCCGCCCGAGCGGCGGACCGCCGGCCCGTACGTCCCGCGAGGCGCCGACGACGAACCAGTTGCCCGACGGGCGGGCACCGGCCCGCTTCAGTGCGTCGGCGATCAGCGCAGGGCGCGCCGCACGCCAGGTCGGCTCCTGCCCCGACCATCCCGGCCCCCTGCGCCGCCGGCGCAACGGAGGCGTCCAACGGGCCCTGCCCGCACGCCCTTTACCCGTACGCTCACCGTTCCCGCGGTCACTCACGGCCCGCACTCCCTCCGCCGAACGCCTCCGCCTCTCTCCCGACCCCGGCCGGAGGGCGCACCGACGCCCTCGTGAACCGCCTGCGGCACCGCGCTCCCAGCACCTGCGCGACCCCTGCCGCGGCCGTCACCGCACGGCGCCCGCGCGAGACCACGGCACGGGAGTGCAGCACCCGGTAGTCGTGGCGGGCGATGGCGTCGAGGATGCCGCCGTACAGGACGAACGCGGTACGGATGCAGGGCCTGACCCTCGGGTCGAGCATCGCGATGCCCGGCTCCGCCTCCCGGTACACCCGCCGCGTCAGGGACTCGGCCGCCGTGAACGCCGCCCGGATGCGCGGGTCGTGGCGCCCCGTGCGCCGGCTCCACTCCAGCAGCTGCCGGTCCACGCCGTGGGCGGCCAGCAGATCCGCGGGCAGATAGACCCGGCCCCGGTCCAGGTCCTCGCCCACGTCCCGCAGGAAGTTGGTGAGCTGGAACGCCACCCCGAGCGCCGCCGCGTGCGGCGCCGCCTCCTCCCGGGGGACGACCGTCCCGAGCACCGGCAGCATCTGCAGCCCGATCACCGCCGCCGACCCGTGCATATAGGCGCGCAGATCGGCGTACGTCGGGTAGTCCGTGACACTGAGGTCGCTGCGCATCGAGGCCAGGAAGTCGGCGAACAGCGTGGGATCGATGGCGTACCGCTCGGCGGTGTCCGCCACCGCGCGCACCACGGGTTCGTCCCCGCCGCCGGTGCGCAGCCCGCGCGCCAGATCGCCCTCCAGACGCCTCAGCCTGCGGTCGCGCTCGGCGGGCGTCAGCCGCCGGTCCAGGTCGTCGACGATGTCGTCCGCCCAGCGTGCGAAGCCGTAGAGCGCGTGCACCGCGCTGCGGCGCTCCAGCGGCAGCAGACGGGTGGCCAGAAAGTAGGTCCTGCCGTGCCGGGCGTTCAGCCTGCGGCAGCACTGGTAGTCGGCGCGCAGTCCGGGATCCGTGATGCCCGCGGCGTCCAGTTCACGCCTGCTCATCGCTGCCCTCCCGGGTGGACACGGCGCCGGCCGCCCCGGCGCCGGGCACGGCGGACGGGTGGCACGGCGCACTCCGGCCGGAGCCCGGACCGGGCCCTGACGACACGGCTGAGGCGGCCGTCCGAGCGGGCCCACGCCGTGCCGGGACGCCGCCGGTGATCCGGGCGGCCGCCAGCTTGCCGCTGAGCAGCACCGTCGGCACCCCGACGCCCGGCGTCGTCCCGCACCCGGCGAGCACCACGTTCTCCAGACCGCGCACCAGGTTGCGCGGCCTGAACGGCCCGGTCTGCGCGAAGGTGTGGGACACCGAGAAGGGGCTGCCGGCGGCGTGGCCCCGGGCCGTCCAGTCCCACGGAGTCACCAGCATCTCCCGCTCGACGGAGGCCGCGAACCCGTCGAGGCCCCGCCGTTCGAGCTCGCCGACCAGCCGGTCCCGGTAGCGGGGACCCAGATCCCGCCAGGCCGTCGCGGACGGGCCCACCGTGGTGTTGGGGCAGGGCGCGAGGACGTAGTGCAGATGCCGGCCCGGCGGTGCCAGAGAGGTGTCGTGCGTGGTGGGCCGGGTGATGAGCAGGGACGGATCGCTCATCGGCTCCCCTTTTCGGGTCAGTTCGCCGAAGGTGCTCTCCCAGGCCGCCCCGAACGACAACGTGTGGTGCGCCAGATGGGACCAGGTGCGGTCGGTCCCGGCGTGCAGGATCACCGCGGACGGCGAGTGCCGCAGCCGCACCGGCCGCCGCGGCGCGCCGCCCAGCAGCCGGTGAGCGGTGGACAGTTCGCAGGTCAGCACCACCGCGTCACAGGCGATGCGCTCGCTGGATTCCAGCCGTACGGCCCGCACCCGTCCGGCCGAGCGCTCCAGCGACGCCACCCCGTCCGAGAAGCGGAACGCGGCACCGGCGTCGGCCGCCGCGTCCGCCATGGCCCTCGGCAGGGTGTGCATGCCGCCCTTGGGGAACCACACGCCCGCCACCGTGTCCATGTAGGCGATCACGGCGTACGCGGCGAGGGCACGGGCGGGGGCGACACCGGCGTACAGCGCCTGGAAGGAGAACACCCGGCGCAGCCGCGGATCGGACAGGAAGCGGCCGATCCGCCGGTCCAGACGGCCGAACCCGCCCAGCGCCGCGAGCCGCGCCAGGTCCGGGTGCAGCAGCTGCAGCGGCGAGTCGAAGTTCGTGTCGATGAAGTGCGACAGCTGCGCCCGGTACAGCTGCCGCAGCCAGCGGCGCAGCCGGCGGTAGCCCGCGGCCTCCTCCGGCCCGGCGAAGCGCCGCACCTCCTCCTCCATCGCCTCGCCGTCGGTGTGGACGTCGAGCAGGGACCCGTCGGCGAACTGCGCCCGGTACGCCGGGTGCAGCCCCAGCAGCTCGACCCGCCGGGCGAGGCTGTCGCCGACGGCGGCGAAGGCCTCGTCGGCGAACTCGGGCATCGTGAGCACCGTCGGCCCGGTGTCCACCTGGTAGCCGCCGAGCCGCACCCGGCCCGCACGGCCGCCGGGACCCGGATCGCGCTCGACGACCGTCACCCGGCGCCCGGAGCCCAGCAGATGCAGCGCACACGCCAGCCCGGAGAGCCCGGCGCCCACGACGACGACATGATCGGTGCGTCCCGGTACCGTCCTCATGCGTCCCCCTCGGTGCCCGCGAGGGCCACGCCGGAGGCGCGCCGGACCAGCGCCGCGAACTCCCGCCGCACGGCCTCGGGCGCGCCGGTGCGCGCGAAGTGCTCCACGCCGCCGGCCGCCAGCTCCGCGATCCTCGACTCCATCACGGCACGGGCGCCGGTACGTTCCAGCGCCGCCCGCATGCGCGCCACGTCGGCGTCCGACCGGGGGTGCGCGCCCGGCGCCAGCGCCTCGGCGGCCTCCTGGTCCCCGGAGGCCTCCGCGAGCCGCAGGCCGACGGCCAGCAGACAGGTGAGCTTGCGGCCGCGCAGATCGTCGTCGGCCGGTTTGCCGGTCACCGCCGGGTCGCCGAAGGCGCCGAGCAGATCGTCCCGGAACTGGAAGGCGAGACCCGCACAGCGCCCGGCCCGGCGCAGCGCGTCCAGGGTGCGCGGCTCGGCGGCGGTCAGCGCCGCGCCCAGCGCCAGCGGGCGTTCCACCGAGTACAGGGCGCTCTTCAGCGTGGCGATCGACACCGCCTCGTCGACGCCGCCGTCACCCGTCGCCTGCGCATGCAGGTCGCGGTACTGACCGGCGACCATCTCGCCGCGCATGGCCCGCCATTCGCCGTGCAGCCGGGTCCCGTGGGGCGACTCCAGCGCCGTCTCGGTGAGCAGATCGTCCGCCCAGGTCAGCGCCAGATCACCGGCCAGTACCGCGGCTGCGGCGCCGAACGACTCCGGCGCGCCGGTCATCCGGGCGGCGCGGTGCATGCGGGCGAGGTCCACGTGCACGGCGAGGGCGCCCCGGCGCAGCGGCGAGCCGTCCATCAGGTCGTCGTGTATGAGGGCGCAGGCCTGGAGCAGTTCCAGGGCCGCGCCGGTGCGCAGCACCGCCGAGGCGTCACCGGTCCCGCCCGCCGCCCGCCAGCCGCACCAGACGAACGCGGTGCGCAGCCGCTTCCCGCCGCGCCGCACCAGCGCGCCGACCCGGCCGGCCACATCCCGGGCGAACACCGCGTCCACCTCGCCGGCCTGCCGCATCCCCGCGTCGAGCACCTCGTCGAGGAGCGCCTCCACGTGCCGCACTGCATCCAGCGCCGAACGCGGCCGGCCGGGGTCCGCGCCCTCCGTGCACGGCACGGTGGCGCGTCCGCCCGCGTCCGCCGTGGTCGTCCGCAGTCGCAGCATGGGCAAGCCCCTCTCGCTCCCGGTCACCTGCACCCCGTTGTTCTGCCGCAGAGCCGTTCCCGGATGGGCGTATTCCTGCCCGATGCGCGGGCGTCGCCCGACACACCTCACTCCACCGGCCGAGCCCCGGTTCCTGCTGCCGGAGCCCGAGGGCCGCTGCCGGTCAGCCCCGGTCGGCGGGGGCCCGAGGCCCGTGCAACGGTCAGTCCCGGTCGCGGGCCCGCCGGAACCGTGCCAGTCCCTCACCGAGGTCGATCAGCGGCGACGGGTATCCCAGGCCATCCCGCTCACGCTCGGGCAGCCGCCACGGCTCGTGCACCAGCGGGCTCTCCACCGCCCGCAGCTCCGGCACCCA
The DNA here is from genome assembly GCF_039526425.1 of Streptomyces thermospinosisporus. Classification (NCBI taxonomy): domain Bacteria; kingdom Bacillati; phylum Actinomycetota; class Actinomycetes; order Kitasatosporales; family Streptomycetaceae; genus Streptomyces; species Streptomyces thermospinosisporus. The sequence goes on along the minus strand of NZ_BAAAIZ010000124.1, from coordinate 10,083 downwards.
GCGGCGCACATACGCGCCCTCCGGGTCGAAGCGCTTGCCCTGCACCACCGGATTGAGCACCCGGTGCGGCCGGGTGTCGGTGCCGGTTCCCGCGACCCACTGCCAGTTGAGCTGGTTGCTGACGATGTCGCCGTCCACCAGCCAGACCAGGAAGTGCCGGGCACCGATCCGCCAGTCCGCGTACAGGGTCTTGGTGAGGAAACTCGCCGCCAGCAGACGCGCCCGGTTGTGCATCCAGCCCTCCTCGCGCAGCTGGCGCATCGCCGCGTCGACCATCGGATAGCCGGTGCGCCCGGCACGCCAGGCCTCGATGTCCCGCGCCGCGTCCTCCTCGGTGCGCCAGTGGTCGCCGCGGGTGCGGTAGTCGCGCACCGACGACTCCGGGCGGGCCGCCAGCACCTGGTGGTGGAAATCCCGCCAGCACAGCTGCCGCACGAACGCCTCCGCCCCGGGGCCGCCCGCCCCGCGGGCACGCCGCACCACCTCCACCGCGGACAGCGCGCCGAAGTGCAGATACGGCGAGAGACGTGACGTGGCGTCACCGGCCAGGTCGTCCTGCCGGTCCGCGTAGCCGGACAGGCCGGACCGCGCCCAGCGCGCGAACCGTTCCCGGCCCGCCGACTCGCCGCCGGCCGGCAGGCCGGGCGACACACCGGACACCTCGGCGCGGCTCGCCGGCGCCTCGCCCCGCACCACCTCGGGCACGCGCACACCGCGCGGCGCCGGACACACCTCCCGCAGCCGCTCCGCCGACCAGCGGCGCAGATACGGCGTGAAGACCGCGTAGTGGTCGCCGTTCGCCGGGACCACCGCGCCGGGCGGGACCGCGGTCACCACCGCGTCGTGCACCCGCAGCGCCACCCCGCGTTCCCCGAGCGCCTTGCGCAGCAGCTCCTCCCGCCGGTGCGCGAACCGGGTGACACCCGCCGCCAGATGCACCTCGGCGGCATGGCACTCGGCGACGACCGAGCAGACCTCCCGGACCACCGGGCCGCTGCGCACCACCAGCCGGCCACCGCGCCTGCGCAGTCCGGCATCCAGGTCGGTGAGGCAGTCGGCGAGGAAGGCGGCCCGGTTCGGCACGTCGAAGCCCGCCGCGTGCACCGCGGGATCGCGCACGAACAGCGGCACCACCTCGTCGGCGGCCGCCAGCGCGGCCCGCAGCGGCGGATGGTCGTGCAGACGCAGATCCGAGGTAAACAGGACGACCGCGACGGTCATGGTGCGACTCCAGATGGTGCGTGGGGTGACGGAGCGGCCGGCCGTGATCCGGGCGCCCCTACCGTCTGCTTCTCGCCCGGCCCGCCTGCTGGATGCGCCCGGTGTGCTCCTGCGCGTCCACAGCCTTCGCCGCCGCCCGCGTGATGTTGCGGGCCATGCCGCCGAACACCACGGAGTGGAAGGGGGAGACGGCCCACCAGTAGGCGTGGCCCAGCAGCCCGCGCGGATGGAACAGGGCGCGCTGCCGGTAGCGGGTACGGCCCGCCTCGTCCGTCTCGGCGTGCATCTCCAGCCAGGCCAGGCCCGGCAGCCGCATCTCCGCGCGCAGCCGCAGCAGCCGGCCCGGCTCGATCTCCTCGACCCGCCAGAAGTCCAGCGCCTCGCCCACCCGCAGATGCTGGGCGTCGCGCCGGCCGCGGCGCAGCCCGACCCCGCCGGCGAACCGGTCCAGCCAGCCGCGCACCGCCCACGCCAGCGGGAACGAGTACCAGCCGTTGTCGCCGCCGATGCCCTCGATCACCCGCCACAGCGCCTGGCGCGGCGCGTCGACCGTCGCCTGCCGTTCGTCCTGGTAGAGGCTGCCGCCCGCCCAGTCCGGGTCCGTCGGCAGCGGATCGCTGGGCGCTCCCGGCACCGAGGCCGAGGACCAGCGGGTGGCGACCTGCGCCTGCCGCACCCGGCGCAGCGCCAGCGCCAGCGCCTCGTCGAACGGCAGCGGCCGGCCCGGCAGGTCGGGGACATGGCGGGCGATGTCGTGCTCGTGGCAGACGACCTCGTGCCGCAGCGATTCCGTCAGCGGCCGGGCCAGACCGGCCGGCACCGGGGTGACCAGCCCGACCCACAGACTGGACAGCTTCGGGGTGAGCACCGGCACGGGCACCACGATCCGCCGCCGCAGACCGGCGACGGCGGCGTACCGCTGCATCATCTCCTGGTACGTCAGCACGTCCGGACCGCCGATGTCGAAGGCCCGGTTCACGTCCGCCGGCATGCCGGCCGAGCCGGCCAGATACCGCAGCACGTCCCGCACCCCGATGGGCTGGACCCGGGTGCGCACCCAGCCCGGGGTCACCATCACCGGCAGGCGCTCGGTCAGATAGCGCAGCATCTCGAAGGAGGCCGAACCGGAGCCGATCACCACCGCCGCACGCAGCACGGTCGCCGGCACCGGCCCGTCCAGGAAGATCCGCCCGACCTCGGCACGGGACCGCAGATGCGGCGACAGCTCCGCCTCCGGCACGCCCCGCGGGGTGAGCCCGCCGAGATAGACGATCCGCCGGACGCCCGCCGCATGCGCCTGCTCGGCGAAGATCCGCGCCGCCCGCCGGTCGGTGTCCTCGAAGCCGGAGCCGCTGCCGAGGGCGTGCACCAGGTAGTAGGCGACGTCGATGCCGCGCAGGGCGGCGGCGACCCCGTCGGCGTCCGTCACGTCCCCGCGCACCGTCTCGGCCTGGTCCGCCCACGGATGGTCGCGCAGCTTGCCGGGGGAGCGGGCCAGACACCGCACCCGGTGACCGGCCTCCAGCAGCTCCGGCACCAGACGCCCGCCGATGTACCCGGACGCGCCGGTCACCAGGCAGTGCAGTCCCTCCGGGCGAGGCTGTCCGTCCATGTCCACCTGTCTGCCTCCGGGCTGCGGCTGATGGCCCCTGGTCCGATCATGTCCGCCGAGCCGCGACTCCGCCCGCCGGCGGCGCGGCCGCCCCGCACGGTCCGCCGTCCCGCCGACAGCCCTCATAGGGGGCAGAACGGCCGAAAACGGGGCGGCGGGCGTCGCCGCGCCCTGATAGTCCGTAAGGGGCGACGCCTGCTGACGCACTGCTGACGCCCGCCGACGCACGAGACGCAGGCGAACCCTGGGAACGACCGGGCGACATGAGAACCACCGCGGAGGGCACACGAGTCACCAGCACGGGCGGTCAGCGAACCGGCCGTGCCCGAGGGACGGAGACGCACCGATGGCGCAGACGGACACCCCTGGTGAGCACGCGAGCGTGCTGCGGCTCCCGGGGATCGTGCTGGGCGTGGGCCTCGGCGGATTCGCCGACGGCATCCTGCTGCACCAGCTGCTGCAGTGGCACCACATGCTCACCAGCACCGACCAGGACCGCATCGGCGTGAAGTACTACGACCCCGACACCGTCCCCGGGCTGCGCATGAACACCGTGTGGGACGGCATCTTCCACACCGTGTGCTGGCTGGCGGTCCTGACCGGGCTCGCGATCCTCTACGCCCGGGTCACCCAGGACCGGCGGCGGGTGTGGACCTCCCGGGTGCTGTGGGGCTGGATGCTCGTCGGCTGGGGGCTGTTCAACCTCGTCGAGGGCGTCCTCGACCACCACGTCCTGGGCATCCACCACGTCTACGCCGGTGACGGACAGCTCTGGTGGGACCTCGCGTTCCTCCTCATGGGCGCCCTTCTGGTCGGCGGCGCGCTGCTGCTGCAACGCGGCGGCCGCCCCCTCGCCCTCCCCGCCGGCGCACCGGGGCCCGACGCCCGATGAACCACCCCGCCCACCACCACGCGCCGGAAACCGGAACCGGCCCGCTGGAGACACTGCTGCCCGCGCTCGCCCTGCTGATCTGCGCCGCCGGCTACCTGCTGCTCGCCCGCACGGCCCGCCGCCGCAACCCGGCGCTGGGCTGGAGCGCACGGCGCACCGCCGCCTTCACCGCCGGCCTGCTCCTGCTGGCCGCGAGCCTTTTGCCACCCCTCGCCCCCTTCGCGAGCGCCGACTTCCGCGGCCACATGGTCCAGCACCTCCTCGTCGGCATGTACGCCCCGCTGCTGCTGGTCCTCGGCGCCCCGGTCACCCTCCTGCTGCGGACCCTGCCCGCGGCCTCGGCCCGCCGGCTCACCGCGGTGCTGCACAGCCGGCCCGCCCGCCTCCTCACCCACCCGGCCGTCGCTCTGCTGCTGTCCACCGGCAGCCTCGCGCTCCTCTACTTCACCCCGCTGCACAACGCCGCCGCGGCCCACCCCGCCGGGACCTGGCTGATCCTCGTCCACTTCCTGCTCTCCGGATGCCTCTTCGCCCACGCCATCGCCGGCCCCGACCCGGCCCCCGCCCGCCCCGGCGTGCCCGCGCGCCTGGTCTTCCTCGGTCTCGCCATCGCCTCACACGCCGTGATGTCGCAGCTGATGTACGGCGGCTACCGGGTCCAGGTGCACGCACCCGCCGCCGAGGTCAGGGGCGGCGCGGAGATCATGTACTACGGCGGGGACATCGCCGAGCTGCTGCTCGCCGCGGCCCTGGTGACCACCTGGCGCCCCGTGCGCCGCCCCCGGCCCGCCCTGCCGGCCCGCCGCACCAGCCCCTCGTCCGCCTGATCCGGCGGATGCCCGGCCCGCGCTGGCGACGGCGCGGAAGCGGGGTGACCATGACGGGAGCGCGAGCCGGGGGAGGGGCGAGCCGTCTGGTCACCTCCGGAGGAACACGGTGGACATGCTGGTGCCGGTCCTGTTCGCCCTGGGCGCCGCCCTCAGCAACGCCCTGGCCACCGTCCTCCAGCGCAAGGCCGCCCTCAGCGTCCCCCGCTCCGACCAGCTGCGCGCCGGTCTGCTGCTCGACCTGCTGCGCCGCCCCGTCTGGCTCGCCGGGATCGCCGCCGTGGTGGCAGCGGCGGTCTGCCAGGCGGTGGCCCTGGCCACCGGCCCGCTGACCATCGTCCAGCCGCTGTTCGTGCTGGAACTGCCGCTCGCCCTGATCATCGCCACCATGCTGCTGCACGGGCGGCTGTCCCCGGCCGGCTGGGCCGCCGTCGCCGCCGTGGTGACCGGGCTCGCCGTGGCCCTCGCCGCCGCGTCACCGGCCGGCAACCGCACCCAGGTGCCGATGGACCACTGGATCCCCGCACTCACGGTGTGCACGGCCGCTCTCGTCGCCCTGGTGGCCGCCGGCCTGCGCCGGCCCGAGGGCAGGGCGCGTGCCGCCTGCCTCGGACTGGCCACCGCCGTCGCCTACGCGACGACCGCCGCGCTGATGAAGACCTCCATGCACACCCTCGACGACGGCGGCATCACCGCCTTCCTCACCACCTGGCAGACCTACGGCTTCGCCCTGTACGGCGCCGCGGCGCTGTTCCTGCTGGAGCACGCGCAGGCGCGCAGGTTCCCAGAATCTCGGACGGCAACGGGCGTGAACCCGTACGCGAGTCTTTCGATTCGGTTTCCGGGCGGGCGAGTTCGCCGAGGTAAGAGGACAAGGAGCATGTTGATTTTGGGGTTGCGGAGGTGTGTGAGGCAGGCTCTGCCTATGGCTGACGACGCTGACACCTCCATGGATCCTGGAGTTCTGGATGTCCTGAGCAGACGGGTCCTCGGGGGTGCGCTGGTCGTCGACGAGCGGCGGCTGTCGGGCGGCTTCAGCAGCGACAACCTGCTGCTGCGCACCGACCGGGGGAAGTCGTTCGTGCTGTGGCGTTATCCGAGGAGGAACACGTGTGCCCTGGAGGCGGTGCTGATGGAGCTGGTCCGGGAGCGGGTGTCGGTTCCCGAGGTCGTCTACGCCGACGACGGTGGGGATCTGCTGGGTGAGCCGTTCATACTGACGCGCTTCGCCCCCGGGGTGCCGTTGACGTCGGTGTTCGCTGGCGCGGCGGAGGAGGACGGCCCGCAGCTGGCCGAGGCGGTGGCCGAGGTACTGGTCGCGATCCACTCGGTACGGTTCGGCCGGCCCGGCTTCTTCTCCGACGGCGATCTGCGGCCTGACGCCACACCGCCGGAGCATCACGACGATCTGGCGGCCTTCGTCGAGGCCGCCGTGGCCCGGGGGAACGCGGCTGCGGCGCTGTCGGAGGCCGAGCAGCAGGCGCTGGTGGAGCTCGGCGCCCAGTGCGCGCCGCTGGTGGCCGAGACCGCCGGGGCCGATCAGCTGGTGCACTCGGACTGCAACCCCAAGAACCTGCTCATGCGCCCGGGCGACCGTGGGTCGTGGCGCGTGTCTGCGGTGCTGGACTGGGAGTACGCCTTCTCCGGCTCCGGCCTGTTCGATCTGGGCAACCTGCTGCGCTTCCCCCAGGACCTCTCCCCGGGTTTCGCCGAGCACTTCCCCGGGGCGTACGAGAAGGCCGGCGGAGTGCCGCCGGGCCGGTGGCGGGAGATCAGTGAGGCGCTCGATCTGTTCGCGCTGTCGGATCTACTCACCCGCTCACCGGACCATCCGCTGTTCGCACCGGCTGCGGCAGCCATCCGGGAACGGCTCACCCGGCACCGCTGAAACGTGTGGCGGCACCAGCCCGGCAGCAGGAGGCTCCCGGAACCCCGGCCTTACGAGGCGGTTCCCGCCATGGCGACGAGCACTTTCCGCTCTCCCCGGTACGGGAGGTGTCCGTGGGCCACGGCGGTGTTATCGACGAGCAGTATGTCGCCCTGCTCCCAGGGCTCGGCCCACCTGCACGTCGTGAAGGTGCCGTTGATCGTTTCGATGTCGCTGTCCGGGATGAGGGTTCCGTCGCCGAAGCTGGCGTTGCGCGGCAGGTGGTCGGCGGGCAGCTGGCGTACGGCGGCGGCGATCTCGCCGGGCAGGGCCGCGGGGTGGAATAGGTTGGCCTGGTTGAGCCAGACGAGGGAGCCGGTTGCGGCCTGCGTGTGGGTGGCCTGCGCGATCTGGACGGTGTGCAGGACCGTGCCGTCGTCGTGCCACTCGGTGGTGATCCCGGTCTCGGCGCACAGCCGGTCGACCTCGGCTCGGTCTTCGGTCTGGAAGGTGTCGGCCCAGGAGACGTCGAGCCCGGGCCGGTACCAGCGGTCGTAGCGGACGCCGTGGGCTTGGAAGCGGGTGACGAGGTCGGCGGGGAGGCGTTCGAGGACCTGGGCGGTGGAAGCGAGCGGGGTCTCACCGCCGCTGCTAGCGGGGGTGGTGCACCAGAAGCCGAGCACGGCCGGCCAGGTGGCGGCGTAGGACTGCTCGCTGTGCAGGTGGATGGCCTGGTCACTGCGGTACTCGGTGGAGGTGAGCACCTGTCCCCGGACACGGGTGCGCGGGGTGGACCGGTTGACGTACTCCAGCAGCGGGGCGTCGGCGCCGAGCGCGACGCTCTGCCCGAACGACTCAGCGGTGACAGCGGTGCCGCGCAGCCTGAGCGCGCCATAGTCGGCAGCAGGGCGCGCACAGTGTGCAGATGGGCACGGGTCCAGTCGAGCACGGCGACAGGACCGCCGTCGACGTCCACGAATACGGGCTGCCACGGGCCGGTCGTCGCCTCACACAGGGCCGGGCCGTGGGAACGGATCGAGGTGGTGGCGTGTTGGCTCATTACTTCTCCTGAGGGTGAGTTGCGCCGATAGAGTCAGGAGGCGACTCCTTCCGGACTTGCCTTCGAACCGGAGGCGGTCCCCTCGGGGCCCGCCCGGCCGCGTGCGCCGTGAGCCCCTCATGCCCGTGCCGTCTTCGATGTCTGTGAGCTCCGTCATGCCCGCGCCCACGCCCCGCGAACTCGCCGACCTGCCCTATGCCGGCTACCTGGAGCCGTTGCGCGGCGAACTGGAGCGGGAGGGCGACTACGACTCCGTCCACGCCGACGGAAACACGTTCGCGGACGCCGACGCCGGCAGTGCCCGGTTCACCGAGTCAGCGTTCTCCTCGGTGACGTTCACCCAGGGCCGCATGCGGCGAGCCCGGTTCAACGACGTGTGGATGCACACTGTCCGCTGGGTCGGCACCGATCTGGCCGAGTCGAACTGGCTGGACGCGGAGATCATCGCGAGTGCGCTGGCGGGCGTGGAAATCTTCAGTGCGGAGCTGCGCCGGGTGTCCTTCTTCAACTGCAAGTTCGACTCGGTGAACCTGGGCACCACCACGCTGCAGGACGTGGTATTCGTGGACTGCCTTCTGCGGGACGTCGACTTCGGTGGCGCGACGCTGACCGGCGTGACCTTCCCTGGCTCGACGCTGGACGGGGTGCGGTTCGGCAAGGCGCAGTTGAAGAAGGTCGACCTGCGCGGCGCTGTGGCCCTGGGGATCGCATACGGGATCGACGCGCTGAAGGGCGCCACCATCAGCAGTACGCAGCTGCTGGACCTCGCCCCGGCGTTCGCCCAGGCGCTCGGCGTCACGGTCAAGGACCGCTGACGCTCTGGTGCCCGTTCTCACGCGTACTCCATCAGCGAGCCGACCGCATCGAGGACGCGGTCGGTGTCGGGCAGGTAGTGCTCCCTAGACGGGGCGCGGGGTGGGGGACGTCCAGGCCAGTGACGCGCCGGATCGACGCTTCGATGTGGTAGAAGCACGTTTCGGTGAGCCGGGCGGCCAGTTCGGCACTGTAGCCGCCGAAGCCGACCGCCTCGTGGATGACAAGGGCGCGCACGTCGACGACCTCCAGGTCCCAGCCGGCGGCCGTGGCGTGCTCGGCGGCGTCTAGTAGTACTCCGTTAGGTTGCTCTGGCTCTTCCGCTTGGGCTGGTAGCGGATGTTCTGGGCAGGGGGCGGTAGCAGGTGGTGCAGGTGCCGGTCCAGCAGTTCAGCAGGTCCTGGATGGTGTCGAGGATCTGGTAGAGGGTGAGCCCGCTGTATCGGCTTTTGGGGCCAGGCGCTGTTCGGTGAGGAACGCGTGGGCGGCGGTGACCAGGGTGACGTGGTGGTGCCAGCCGGTCCAGGAACGTCCCTCGAAGTGGTCCAGGCCGAGGCCGTGCTTGAGTTCCCGGTAGTCGTGCTCGATGCGCCAGCGGATCTTGGCCAGGCGGACCAGTTCGGCCGGCGGGGTGCCGGCGGGCAGGCTGGACAGCCAGTAGTCGGTGGGTGCTTCGGCGTCCTCGGGCCATTCGACCAGCAGCGTCACCTCGGGCAGGACGCCGTCCCAGTGGCCGTGCCCGGCAGCGGCGGCGGCCTGGGCCAGGCGGCGGGAGCGGACCCCGGCCGGCCGCACCCGCAGCACCAGAAAGCGCGAGCGCATCGGCCCGCGTGAGCCTTCACGCCAGGTCACCTCGGTGAACGCCTGCCGTCCATGGCAGGCCGCCAGGGCGGCCACCGAGGACGGCTTGTCGCGGTAGCGGGGCTGCGGCCTGCGGCCGTTTCCGGACCAGGCCGGGGCGGTGGGCCGCACGTCGTGCGGGTGGACCGTCACGTCCGAACGGATGACCACGACATAGCCGATGCCCCGCTCACTCAGGCCGTCGCGGAAGTCGGCGTTCTGCCCGTAACCGGCGTCGGCCACCACCACCGGCGGCACCAGCCCCCACCCGGCCAGCTCGTCGAGGATGTCCAGGGCCAGGCGCCACTTCTCCCGGTGCCCGACCTCCTGCGGTATCCCGGTCTTCTGCCGCCGCACGGCATCGTCCGCCCACTCCTGCGGCACGAACAACCGCCACTGCAGCGGACAGGAGGCGGTGTCGGAGACCGCGTGCACGCTCACCGCGACCTGGCAGTTGGCCTGTTTGCCCAGCGCCCGCAGTACTGGTGCTCGACCGCCACCGACATTTTCCCGTCCTTGGGGAACGACACGTCATCGACCGCCCAGGCATCCGGGCCGATTCTCGGCACCATCCGCTCCGCGATCCGCCGCCGCACCGGCACCGGATCCCAGGTCGACTGGTTCACGAACTGCTGCAGGTTCTGCTCGTTGCCGTCCGGCAGCCGTTCCGCCATCGGCTGGATCGACTTCCGCCGTCCGTCCAGCATCAGTCCCCGCAGATAGCAGTCGCCCTTCGCCCGCTGATCCTTGCGCGGCACCGACGAAAACACGTCAGCTACGAATAACGCCAACGTCGCCCGAGCACGGTTCACTTCATGTGCGTCCACACCCCCAACATGCCCCCAAACAGGACCCCGAGACAGACCTAACGGAGTACTACTAGGGCGAGGGTCTATCAGGAATTAGGTGTGATTCGTCTGTTTGGCCTACGAGTTGATTGGTGGGCTGTTC
>NZ_BAAAIZ010000123.1:0-1368 GCF_039526425.1 Streptomyces thermospinosisporus | reverse complement strand
GAGGAGGACGAGGCGGCCGACGCCCCGGCGATACCGGCCGCGTCGCGCGACGGTCTGCTGCCGATGTCCTTCGGCCAGCAGCGGCTGTGGTTCCTGGAGGACTTCAACGAGGGCGGCACCGAGTACCACTCGGCCGTCGGGCTGCGTCTGTCCGGCCCCCTGGACCCTGCCGCGCTCCGCGCGGCGGTCGGTGATCTGGTGGCCCGCCACGAGGCACTGCGGACGACGTTCGACATGGTCGACGGCCGCGGTGTGCAGATCGTCCACCCCGTGCTGGAGCCGGAGTGGCGTGTCGTCCAGGCCACGACCGAGCAGTACCTGCGTGAATTGGCGCAGGAGGAGCTGGTCCGTCCCTACGACCTGCGCACCGGTCCGCTCGTCAGGGTCCTTCTGGTCCGGCTCGGCCCCGACGATCACGTGTGTGTCCTCGGTATGCACCACATCATCACGGACGGCTGGTCCATGGGCGTGGTCTCGCGGGAGCTGGGCGAGCTGTACACGGCACGGACCGAGGGCCGCGAGCCTCGACTGCCCGAAGTCACCGTGCAGTGCCCGGACTTCGCCGCCTGGCAGCGCGCCCGGCTGGAGGACGGAGGCCTGCTGGAGGAGCAGCTCGACTGGTGGCGCTCCCGTCTCGCCGGCATCTCTCCGCTGGACCTGCCCACCGACCGGCCCCGCCCGGCCGTCCGTTCGTCCCGGGGCGCCGTCCACGGCTTCGACGTACCGGCCACCACGGTGGACGGGCTCAAGGAGCTGGCGCGTACGCGAGGCGCGACCCTGTTCATGGCGCTGACGGCGGCGGTCAAGACGGTCTTCGCCCGCTACACAGGGCAGCACGACATCGCCGTCGGCACCGCTTCGTCCGGCCGGAGCGGAGCGGGCCTGGAGCAGTTGGTCGGCTTCCTGGTCAACACGGTCGTCCTGCGTTCCGACATCGACCCCGACGCCTCCTTCGAGGAGCTGCTGGAGCAGGTGCGGGAGACGGTGCTCGAGGCGTTCGCCCACGAGGACGTCCCCTTCGAGCGTCTGGTGGAAGCGGTCCAGCCGGAGCGTGACACCAGCCGCACCCCTCTGGTGCAGGCGATGGTGGTGCTGCAGAACGCCCCCGGCATGCGGCCCGGTCTCGGCGATGTCCGCGTCGACGACTACCCGCTGGAGCGGGACTCGGCGCTGTTCGACGTCACCGTCGAGTTCGAGGAACACGAGGGCGGGCTCCGGGCGCTCGTCGAGTACAGCACCGACCTTTTCGACGAGCCGACGATCGCCCGCTTCGGGGAACACCTCAACACGCTGCTGTCCGCCGCCGTCGCCGAGCCGTCGCGGCCGGTGTCCGCGCTGGAGATGCTCGCTCCGGGCGAGCGGGAGCGG
>NZ_BAAAIZ010000122.1:0-2265 GCF_039526425.1 Streptomyces thermospinosisporus | reverse complement strand
GTTTTCACGATGCACACCGCCCAATGAGTTCGGGGTAGCCCCTTCAACCGTGGCCAAGGCTCTCAGGCATCTCAAGGAACGGGGTCTCGTTTCTGCCTCCCCTGGTTGGGGAACGTTCGTCGCCTGACAATCCATCCATGTCATTGCATGGGGCATCCATGTCTTTGTGTCTGCGCCGGCTCACGGCTGCATGAATCTTTGCCTGCATGCATGGAGGGGGTAATGGGATGGGAATGCACAAGGGGACCCGCCGGGAGGGCCGTTCTTCGACCATGTACGAGTTTTCAAGTTTTCGGGGTGATTTGAAACACAAAAAGGATGGGGGCCCCGGCACATGCCCAATGCCGGGGCCCCCTGTTGTGAGGTAATGCACCTGTCTGTTGAAATGAGACCCCAGACAGTTGTAGCAGGGCCGGCTAGCCCTGCCATTCCCTGAGTATTTCCCAGGGAAATCTAGCTGTTGTACTTGCCAGGGCGCCAAACCGTAGTGCTTTCCGCACGGGGGTCAAGGCTCCTGTGACCGTGCTCCCAAGGAGTCTTCTCCTCATTGTGGGGATTCACAAACTCCTCAAGGTCAATCATCTCCACATTGAATGCGCCAGCGCCAACCAGACCAAGGGAAAAGGCTCCTTCATAGGAGAGCTTTCCATTCCCCTCAATGTCCCAGGCGTACAGATACTTGTCATCCTGGCCCACCAAGCCGCGGAACCGAGCATCGCTCACCGCACCGCCGGTCACGTACTGCATGAAGCGCCTGATGTGGCCACTGAGTGCGGCCTGGGCCATCTGGGCAGCTTCAAGGGCCTTCTCGTACTCCTGCTTGGCCTTGGTGGCGTCATCCATGGCCTGTCGAGCCAGGGCCGGGAGTTCCTCGGCTACAGCAGCCTCGGCCTCAGCCTCGGCAGTCTCCATGGCCTTCTTGAGAAGAGGCTCAGTTCGCTTGTACTCCTCAATCCGCTTCAGTACCGGGGCCAGGAACTCATCCCTGTCGGCCAGGGGCTTGCCCTCGGCCAGTGCCTTTGCGTCAAGTTCCTTGAGTTCCTTCTCAGCCTTCACCAGAGCCGGCGGCTTGAGGTTCTGAGGGCCCCGGACAGTCGAGTAAGGCTTGGGCGGAGCAAACTCCCGGTTCTCGGCCACGTGCTTGTTGTACCGTGCCATGGCATCCTCGTACGCCTTTACCTTCTTGTTGGCCTTGGCAGAAAGCTTGACTCCATCGAGAGGGACTCCAGAGATATTACGCATAGAAGGTCTCCTTGACAGCTCGGTTCATGGCATGGTCAGCAATGGCAACGGCAACGAATATGGCAATCTCAAAAAGCAGTGCAGCCCATCCCAGCATCACTCACCGCCGTACATGAGGGAGTCGAGCCGGCCCTGAGCACGGGCCTCGCAAATCTCCTGCCAGGTCATCCCGTTGAGCTGCTCCCTGGTCAGTTGTCCATTGTCCTTCTCCTGCTGCTGCATACGGCGCTGCACCTCGATCTCAACCAGGTAAGCAATGTCAGCAGGGCTAAGTTCGTTTGTCATGGGATCTCCTAAGTGATGGCCTGCCATTACTGTCAAGCGGCCTTGAGGACGGACAGGTAACGCGCACCGGTGCGCTCAGAGACCTTGAACCATTCGGCCAGGGCCTTGGCAGTGACCTTCTGTCCAGTGGCGTCAAGGTTCATTGCAGCGTCACGGATAGCTTGGAGGCTAGGACGCCGAGAAGGCGCCTTAGAGCGGCTTACAAGACACTCCTTGGCCTTTTCCTTCTTGGGCTTGTCAGAGGCGCTCAGAGGCGCCTCTACGGCCTTCTCAGGCTCCTTCTCAGCCTTGCCAGGGCTCACAGGCTCGCCCTTGGGAACAACGGCCAGATGGAGAAGATGAGCCGCGGCAATGCTCGGGACCGAGGAAACGGCAGTGATGAGCCAGGGCCCAGAGCTGATATGCCCTGCGGAGAGCAGGTGTGCAGTCACCTGAGCCGAGAGAGCAAACCCGAGGGCCAGTCCTGCGCCCAGAATGGCACTGAGCCGGCCCCGGACACCCTTGGGGCGAGTAGCAGCAACCGTTGCTGCGCATGCTGCATACAGGCTGAGCACAAAGGGCGCTAGGTACTCGGTGCCTCCGGTGAATCCCGCGGCACGGCTGAGACTGATTTCTGCCGGGGCGGACATCAGAAGAGAGGCCGCTAGAACCAGAGGCCGCCCCACAATCGTTGCGGCCTTAACCTCGCGCTTTCATGAAGCGGGCTGTCCGGCAGGCGGTCAGGAAAGCAGAAAGTGC
>NZ_BAAAIZ010000121.1:15523-25812 GCF_039526425.1 Streptomyces thermospinosisporus | reverse complement strand
GTCCCCCACCAGATCACTCACACCCCACCAACGACCCAGAACCCAAACCGTTTCGGATCAATAGGCCGGAGGCCCACCGGCGTTCTTGGCCAGCCCTTCGAAGACCGCGCGGTCCCACTTGGCCGCATCCTCCTTCCCGAAGTCGCGCCGGATGCCGGAGGCCACGGCGCTCCAGGTGGCGAGATGATGGTCGTTCCACGCCGGCGGAATGGTCAGGTCGGCACGCTTGGCGCCGGGTTTCACCGCGGCCAGTCCCTCAGCGGTCTGGCGAGTCGCAGCCTTCCGCAAGGTGACGTAGCACGCGGGATCTTCGGATATTTCACGCACGACTGGCAGTAGCCAGACGCTGCCCAAGGACATGTGGACGCCGTGGTCGTCATTCCGTGCCGGCTTGTCAGGCACGCGGTATCGTCATGATCTCGTGGTAGGTCGGCGGACAGAGGGTGTCGACGAACCCTCCGATTCTCGTCAGGACGGGCAGCCGAGCCTCTTCTTGTACGCCTCGAAGTAGGGCGGTCCGAGCTTCTCCAGCAGGGGTTGGGACTTGTCGTTCCACTGAATGTCCTTGACGTCCACGGCGATGACGTCACCCTTGTCGCTGACTCCAGGGCATGGCATGACCGTCACCACGCCATAACTCCAGGAGGCGTATTTTCCGTCTCCGAAGTAGCGGATTCCCTTCACGTCGTAGAACTCGAAGTAGTCGCGTAGTGTGTATCCGCTCTTCTCCCAGTCGGCGTCGCTCACCACGGAGTCATTTCCGTCCACGTACATGTGGCAGAACTTCCCCTCAGTGATGTCGTCACCTCCGTCGTCCTGCTTCAGCCTTTTACCCTCGTCGAGCAGCGTCTCGAGGATCTCCTTGTCCGCGGGGATCTGGCAGATATTGTCCGGGACTGTGTAGGCGATGCCGTCGCTCGGCGCGTTGCATGCAGTGACCGCCACTGCGACTGCGGTGGCAGTTGCTAGTTTCTTCAGTGACAAAGGTGGAACCCGTTTCCTGTGTCTCAACTTGCGCGGTGCGGCGTGGTCAACTGAATGTTCGGCCAGTGGCTGGGAAGAGCTCACGTGCCGTCTCCCGAGGAGTTCCACTGGGCGCCGTCGGAATGGCTTACGCCCGACTGGGTGCGAACTGCCCGCTCGATCGCTTCTCTCGTCTCCTCGTCAATTCCTCCATAGTGCGAGACGTAACTGTTGACAGCGGCCGAAGCCGCTCTCACCGCAGTCTTCCTGCCCTCCGAGTACTCATTCCCAGCCGCGCGCTCTGCCTCGCTGGTGGTGTCATGCTTGATGCTCTCCAGAACGCTCTCCGACAGATCCTCGGCCAGCCAGTTCACCGGCTCGGCCACGGCCGAGAACGGGGCGGGGATGGCTCCGGTACCGAGGCCCACGATGCGGTTGATCCACTTGGCGTTGTCGGCCGCTGCCTTGTTGAATTCCTCGTCGATGGCCGTGTGGTAGTCGTAGATCGCGTCAGCGCGTGAGTTGCTCATGATGCCCGCGATGGCAGCACCCGGTGCGACAAGATCGCCGACGCGAGAGGCGTCCTCGGCGGTGAGGTTCTTGCCCTCCGCCTTGAGGAACTCATGGACGACTTCTGCGGTGTACGCCTGCTGTGATGCGGTGATGGCGCTGTACGCATCCGGGTCCTGGCCCACGATGCCGAGGAACTTCTGTGCGTCCCCGTAGCCGAGGCCGGCCGGCGCGCCGTTGACCGGGAACGTCTTGCTGTCGGCGCTCTCCAGGTACATCGAGCGCTGGAAGTCGCCCATGTAGTCGGCTGCGATGTTGCCCAGGCTGTCGCGGAGGGCGTAGAGGGGGCCGGTCTTCTCGTCCTCCAGGTCGCCGTTCATGTTGTGGGTGAGCAGGTCCGGGTTCTTGGCGAACTTCTCCACGATGTCGTGGACCAGCTTCGCCTGTTCCTTGCTGTGCTTGACCGAGGGATCGACCACGTCGCTGTCGTACGGGCGGCCTGTCGCGGCGGCCTCGAGGGCGTGGCCCAGGGCGTTGGGGCCGTGGTTGCGGGCCTTTTCCGTCGCTTCGGAATCAGCCGCCATGTTCAACGCGTTCCGGTCGGCCGTCCACTCGAAGTCCTTGTCGGTGAAGAGATCGAGGTAGGACTTGAAGTCCGTCTTGGCGCCGGACTTGATCGTGCCGTCCTCGTTGTAGGCGGTCGGCTTCTCGGTGAAGAACTGCTCGGCCGCCTCGGGGCTGTGGCCCAGCGCCTCCAGGACGCTGTTCAGCGGGTCGTTGCCGCTGCCGAGTTTTCCGGACGGGTTGAACCCGTAGCGGTCGGGCATGCCGGCGGGCCTGTTGTCGAGGAAGCGAGTCGGATCGTCCTTGTGCAGCTGGGTGATGTGCTCCGCGATGGGGGTCAGGAACGCGGGATCGTAGTTGCCGTAGCGGAGCAGGCCGCCCAGGACCTGGTAGCCGTAGGGCTTTTCCCACATGCCCCGTGTCCATTCGATCTGCTGAGTGCCCAGTTTGCGGAACTCCGCGCCCCACCAGGAGGGGAGGTGCTGCCGGTCGCCGCGGACGCTCTGCGGGGTGTAGGGATCGGTGGCGTTGGCCAGGGCGTGGCCCATGTACTTCTGCAGGTCCTGCACTCCGGCCAGGCGGGTCTTGGAGGCGTCGTCGCTGGTGCCGTCGATGGACATGGCGGCGTAGAACTCGAGCGTCTGCCGGGGGCCGCCCAGGCCCTCGAAGAACTCGGTGGCGAATTCGCCGTCCTTCTCCCGGCCGTTGTGGCGCAGCAGACGGTTGAGTTCCGCGAGTTCGCGGTCGGACATGTTCTCGCGCTTCTTGGCGAGTTCGAGGGCCCGCTCGACCTGCGCGTCGTTGAGGGAGCCGTACTTCGCGTGGCCGGCGTTGTACGGGTCGGTCCCGTGGGCCCGCTTGAGCGCCAGCTTGGCGGAGGCGTCGATGTCGCGGGCGTGGGCGACCTTCCGGGTGATGGTGTCGGCGTAGCGCTGCCGGTCCGCCTTCGTGTCGTCCTTGCCGTCTTTGCTGCTTCCGGCGTCGGCGTCCGAGCCGGGGCGGACGCCGACGCTCACCGTTCCGTCGCCCTTGTCCTCGACGGTGTAGCCCTTCTCCTTCGCCTCGGCGGTGAGGGTGCGCACGCTCTTCTGCAGTGCCACGAGCTCGCGGTGGGCGTCGTCCAGGACCTGGAAGATGCTGTTGGCCTCGGTGTGGAGGTCCGCGAACTCCTTGACGGTCTTGTCCACGAACTTCCGGGTGACACCGGCGTTCACGCCTTCCCAGCGAGCCCGGTCGGACTTCTTCTTCAGGCCGTCGCGGGCATCGGTCTCGAGCTGCTTGAGGTTGGCGACAGCCTTCTTCCAGTCCGACACCGCGGTGCCCAGCTTGCCGAGGTCGACCTGCATCAGGTCGTTGTAGGTGATGGCCATGGCCGGTCTTCCCCCGTGCTACTTGAAGTACTTCTCGAGTTCCGAGACGGGCAGCTCGGAGCCGTCGCGCTGCGCGATGACCGCGGCGATCCGGGCGTCGTCGTTGGCGTGCAGCTTCTTGCTGAAGTCCAGGTGGTTGGAGATGTGGGCACAGGCCTGGCGGACGGCCTTCACCTGGCTCTCCCAGACGGACAGGGTCGTCATGAGTTCGTCGCCCATGGTGAAGTGGGAGCTGGACAGTTCCGTCGCCGCCTGGTGCGTGGAACCGGCATGGTCGGAGTTCATGCCGGCGCCCGCGATGTCCACCTTCTTGACGAGATCGCCGTGCAGGACGAAGGCGTCGTGCCCCACGGCGCCGAGGTCGTCCTGGCGTGCGACCAGATCGGGCTTGCCGCCGCTGCCTCCCTGGGCCGGCGCCTGGTTCAGCTGCATGTGCGCCGGCGGCCGGTCGGCGGCCTGAGCCTTCAGCTGTTCCCACTCGTCCCATGCCATGGATTCGCCCTTCCTCGGCGTTCAGCCGGACTCAGCCGTGCCGCTTGCCTGCGTTGCTGCGGAGCATGCGCTCGCCAGTAACCACACTCTGCCCCGCCATCAGAACTCTTCCTCCACCAGCCCCGTCTGCACCAGCGGACGCCCCCTGCGCCGCGAGACGAACACGCCCCGGCCCGGAGGCATCGGGCGGGGGCGGACGCCGCCGAGGACGTCGCCCTCGGTGGGGTCGCCGGCCAGGACCACGCCCTGGGCGCCGAGTTCCTTGATGCGCTGCAGGAACGCCTCGTAGCCGGCCCGGCTGGCGCCGGCGGTGGAGCGGGCGAGGATGAAGCGGACGCCGACGTCGCGGGCGAACGGGAGGAGTTCCGTGATGCCGCTGAGCGGGTTGCCGCTGGAGGTGGCGACCAGGTCGTAGTCGTCGACGACCACGTACACCGTCGGGCCCTGCCACCAGCTGCGCTCGCGCAGCTGCTGGGCGGTGACGTCGGCGGTGGGGGTGCGGCGCTTCATCAGGCCGGCCAGGGCCACCATGTGGTGCTCCATGGCGTTGGACATGGGGATGTACTCGGCGAGGTGCGAGTCGGGGGTCGCGCCCAGCAGGGAGCGGCGGTTGTCCACCACGAAGAGCTTGCACTCGTCGCCGGAGTAGCGGGTGGTGAGCTGCTTGATGAGCAGGCGCAGCAGGTTGGACTTGCCGGACTCGCTCTCGCCGAAGATGAGGAAGAACGGGTCCTGGTCGAAGTCGACGAAGACCGGCTCCAGGTTGTCCTCGTCCAGGGCGAAGGCGATACCGCGCCTCGGGAAGCGGTCGCCGGGCGGGAGCTGCTCGGCCGGGAGGCGGCGCGGCAGCAGGCGCACCTCGGGGGCGCCGGGGGCGTGCCAGTGGCGGGAGACCTCGGCGGCGAGCGCCGTGGTGGCGTCGGCCAGGTCCGTGTCGGAGGTGAGGCCGTCGATGCGCGGCACGGCCGCCATGAAGTGCAGCTTCTGCGGGGACTGGCCCCGGCCGGGGACTCCGGTCGGGACGTTGGCGGCCACCTTGCGGTCCAGCTCGGAGTCCATGGTGTCGCCGAGCCGCAGCTCGAGCCGGTTGAGCAGGTTGTCCTTGAGCGCGGAGCGGACCTCCATCGAGCGGGACGCCGACAGCACCAGGTGGACGCCGTAGCCGAGGCCGCGGGCGGCGATGTCGAGGATCACCGGGTCGAGCGCCTCGTACTCGGTGCGGAAGTTGGCCCAGCCGTCGATGACCAGGAAGACGTCGCCCCACGGCTGGTCGGTGACCGAGATCTCGCCGCGGGCCCGCTTGAGGCGGTACTCGGCGATGGAGGAGATGCCGTTGGCCCGGAAGTACTCCTCGCGGCGGTTGAGGACGCCGTAGACCTCCGCGACCGTGCGCCGGACCTTCTCCGGGTCCAGGCGGGAGGCGATGCCGCCGACGTGCGGCAGTCCGGCGACCGCGGACATGCCGCCGCCGCCGAAGTCGAGGCCGTAGAACTGCACCTCGTGCGGGGTGTGGGTGAGGGCGAAGGAGCAGATGAGCGAGCGCAGGAGTACGGACTTGCCGGACTGGGGGCCGCCGAGGATCTGCATGTGGCCGGCGGCGCCGGAGAAGTCCACCCAGAGCGGGTCGCGGCGCTGTTCGTAGGGCTTGTCGACGATGCCGACGGGGACCACCAGCCGGCCGGCGGCCTCGTAGTCGGGCGGGGTGAGGCCGCGGCCCTCCACGGCCGTCAGGCCGGGCAGCAGCGAGTCCAGCGAGGGCGGGCTGTCCAGCGGCGGCAGCCACACCTGGTGGGCCGCCGGGCCCTGGGCCTCAAGCCGGCGCACGATCACATCGAGGACGGTGTCCGCCAGGGCGTCGTCCACATCGCTGGAACCAGAGCTGGGGGAGGCGGTGCGCTGGTGCGGGATGGGGGCGTAGCGGACGGGGACCTCCGCGGCGGTGAACAGCACCGGGCGCCGGTCCACCGGCAGCCGCCCGTCGGCGGACAGGTCGCGCTGCGGGCCGGAGCGGTAGACGCCGGAGACGTACGCCGCCTTGAAGCGGACCATCTCGTCGGTGCCGTACTTCAAAAAGCCCGAGCCGGGCACGTTCGGCAGCTCGTAGGCGTCGGGCACGCCGAGGGCCGCCCGGGACTCGGCGGCGGAGAAGGTGCGCAGACCGATCCGGTACGACAGGTAGGTCTCCAGGCCGCGCAGCCGGCCCTCCTCCAGGCGCTGCGAGGCGAGCAGCAGATGCACGCCCAGCGAGCGGCCGATGCGGCCGATCTGCACGAACATGTCGATGAAGTCCGGCTTCGCCGACAGCAGTTCGCTGAACTCGTCGATGACGACGAGCAGCGAGGGGATGGGCTGGAGCGGGGCGCCGGCGGCGCGGGCCTTCTCGTAGTCGTGGATGTTGGCGTAGTTGCCGGCGTCGCGCAGCAGCTCCTGGCGGCGGTTGAGCTCGCCGCGGATGGAGTCGCCCATGCGGTCGACGAGGGTGAGGTCGTCGGCCAGGTTGGTGATGACGGCGGCGACGTGCGGCATCTGCGCCATGCCGGCGAAGGTGGCGCCGCCCTTGAAGTCCGCGAGGACGAAGTTCAGCGTCTCGGAGGAGTGGGTGACGGCGAGGCCCAGCACCAGGGTGCGCAGCAGTTCGGACTTGCCGGAGCCGGTGGCGCCCACGCACAGGCCGTGCGGGCCCATGCCCTCCTGGGCGGCCTCCTTGATGTCGAGCATCACCGGGCGGCCGTCCTCGCCGACGCCGATCGGCACCCGCAGCCGCTCCGCCTGGGAGCGGGGCCGCCAGGTGCGGCGGACGTCGACGGAGGCGGCGTCGCCCAGGTTCAGCAGGTCGGTGAACTCCAGGTTCGCCAGCAGCGGTTCGTCGTCGTCCCCGCCGGAGGCCATGCGCAGCGGGGCGAGCTGCCTGGCCAGCGCCTCGGCGGACTCGTAGGACAGGGTGTCGGGCGTGCCCTCGTAGACGGCGCCGTGCGCCGACTCCAGGCGCACCGTGTGCGGCTGCACGACGACGGTGAGGTCGCCGTGGGCGCCGGCCGGGTCGCCCTCGACGACCTCGACGACGGTGACGCCCTGCAGGCCCTCGGGGCTCGCCAGCAGGGAGTCGGGCGGCAGGGACACCCCGTCGAGGACCACGACGACGTGCGGGGTCTCGGGCAGCGGCGCGGCATTGGGGTGGAAGCGGGGGCGGCCGGTGAGCCGGGAGGCCAGCAGGTCCTCGATCTCACGGGGGTCGCCGCTGATCAGGCGGCGCGAGCCGGCGCCGTCCGCGACGTCCGGCACCTGCACATGCGGCAGCCACTTGGCCCACTCCCAGTGCGGCAGCGTCTCCCGGCTCGCGGCGACCGCGACGATCAGGTCCTCGGGGGAGTGCAGCGCGGCCAGCGAACCGGTCATCGCGCGGGCGGAGGATCGCACCGACTCCGGCTCGCCGCCGAGGGTGACGTGGTAGAAGGCCCGCAGGGAGACCGCCATCGGCAGGTCGTCCAGGGTGCTGTGCACCGCGACGAACCGCTGCATCGCGCCGGCCGTCAGCGGCTCCAGCTGGTCGACCGGGCCCGTCTCGGGGGCGATCAGGGGGGTGGCCAGGGGCTGCGGGCCGAGCCCGATGCGTACCTGCCCGAAGTCCTCGTCGGCCGGGCGCCGTTCCCACACCCGGCTGCCCTCGGCGACCAGCGCCCACAGCTGCTCCGGCGAGGGGTGCAGGTAGTACTGGGCGTCGCGCTGGGCCTTCGCCGTGCGCTGGGCGGTGCGGCGGGTCTGCGACAGATAGCTCAGGTAGTCGCGGCGCAGGTCGGCCAGCTGGCCCTGGTTGCCGCGCCGGAAGCGGATCACCATCGCGATCGACATGGCGATCGTGGAGGCGATCATCACCATGCCCATGATGCGCATGAAGGGCTGCCCGCTGGTGAAGAAGAACACCACCGAGCCGCCCATGCCGAGCGTCGGGAGCAGTTGCATCAGCACGCTCTCGTGCTGATTGCGCGGCAGTTCGGGCGGTGGCTGGATGACGACCTCGCCCGAGGGCACGTCCGGCGGCAGCGCCCGAGGCGGACGCTTCACGACGATCTGGCTCACAGCTGCACCAATCCTCTTGCCGGCCCGCCGAATTCGCCGTCCACCACCCCGTGTCAGGTGGACGAGGGCCGCCGCGCGATCCTACTGATCACACCACACACCCGCGGACGGTAGGGTGCCCGACGGATGTTCGCGTGCGCACAGAACCGGTACGCACACCGACGAACCGAGCGATCGAGGGGGAGCAGCAGGTGAGTATGACGGCCTCCACGGCGGCCACCGGCACCGGGGGCCCGGGCGGCACGGGCGGTCCGGCGGGCAGCGGCGCTCCGGGGCAGCCGGCTCCGGCCGGGGCGGCCACCGGTCTCGGGTTCTGCCGCGTCACCATCGTCGCGCCCGACGCCAGGATCGACGTGGCGCTGCCCGACGACGTGCCGGTCGCCGACCTGCTGCCGGAGATCCTCCGGCTGTCCCGGCAGAGCGCCGCCGACGGCGCCCCGGTCGGCTACCACCTGGTCCGCCGGGACGGGGCCGTCCTGGACAGCTCCCGGTCGTTCGCGGCCCAGCGCATTCTCGACGGCGAACTGCTCACCCTGCGCCCCTTCTCGGAGTCGCTGCCGCCGGCCGTCTTCGACGACGTCTCCGAGGCGGTCGCCTCCGCGGTCACCCGGGACCGGTCCCTGTGGAGCGGCGACCTCACCCGCGCCGCGGGCCTCGTGGGCGGCGCGGTGCTGTCGGCGCTGCTCGCGTTCACCGCCTGGAACGCCGACCCGCGCCACGACATGCACAGCCTGCCGGGCATCCTCGCCGGCGTCGCCGGAGCGCTGCTGGTCGTCCTCGCCTGTGTCCGCGCCCGCGTCTACGGCGACCGGGGCGCCTCCGTGGCGCTCGGCCTCGGCGCGCTCCCCAGCGTCGGTGTGGCGGGCTCCGGCCTGCTGTCGCTGTCCGCCGGGCAGGGCATCGGCAAGCTGCAGTTCCTGCTCGCCTGTGCGGCCGTCCTGGTGGCCTCCGTGATCCTCACCCTGTGCTCGCCGCGCGGCGACGGCCCCTTCGTCGCCTGCACGGCCGCCTCGGGCACCGCCCTCGCCGTCACCCTGGCGGCGCTGCTGCTGCGCTGGTCCCCGGCGGAGATCGCCGCCGCGTGCGCCCCCGTCGCCATCGGCGCCCTCGCCTTCCTGCCGGGCCTGTCCGTGCGCTTCGCGCGGCTGCCCATCGGCTTCGAGGCGCCGGACACCACCACGCGCAGCACCTACGGCAACGACCCCGAACCGCACCAGCCGGTGGACGCCGGACGCATCGAGGCGCAGGCCCGCCGCGGCCACGAACTCCTCGTCGGCCTGGTCGGGGGCTGTGCGCTGCTCGCGGTCGGCGCCGCCCTGGTGCTGAGCTTCTCGGGCGGCCTGTGGGGCCAACTGCTGGCCCTGGCCACCGGCGTCGCCCTGCTGATGCGGGCCCAGCTCTTCCGCTACACCGCCCAGGTCGCCACGGTGCTGGCCGCGGGGCTCGGCTCGCTCACCGCGCTCGGCCTCGGTCTCGCACTCGACCCGCCGCACGCCATGATCCGCGACGCGCTGGCGGGGGACCGCGCCGATCTGGACATCCGCACCCTCTGGCTGGTCGCCGCCATCGCCCTGGCGGCGGCCCTCATCACCTCCATCGGCCTGGTGTCCTCCCGCAGCGGCCTCACCCCGTTCTGGGGCCGCTTCCTGGAAATCGCCGAGGCCTTCGTACTGCTGACTTTGGTGCCGCTGGCCCTCGCGGTCTTCGACGTGTACGCGACGGTGCGCTCTATGACGGGGTGAGCGGCGGTCCGCGCGGCCGGGTGCGGTGGTCGGTGCGGTGCCCGCGGTGCGGTGCCCGCGGTGCGGGGGTGACAGGTTGTGCGGCCCGCCCCGGAGTGTGGCGTCGACGACGGCAGCCGCGCAGGGGCGTTGAGGGACGGGCCGCCCGCGCGGCTGCGTGCGGCACCGGTTGGGGCGACTGGGCGCCGAGGCGATGGCAGGACGAGTGGTCCGCCGTGGAGTGCGGTGCCGGGTGCGGTGACCGGCCCGTGCCGATGACGAGTTGAGCGGCACTTGAGTGTGGCGCCGATTCGGGCAGGGGTGCCGGGCCGGTGGTGACGGCGCGAGCAGCCCGCCGCCGAGCGCGGCGCGCACCAACGGCGGTGGCCGCGCCCGCAGGCCGGCTGGGAGGCCGCAGAGCCTCGCGCCGGCGGCGGCCCCCGCGCCGGCGGGCCGACCCGGAGGACAGTCCGGCGGACGGACAGTCCCCGGGCGGGCAGGTCCGGGACGGACAGTCCCCGGGCGGGCAGGTCTCGGGTGGGCAGGTCCGGGACGGACAGTCCCCGGGCGGGCAGGTCTCGGGTGGGCAGGT
>NZ_BAAAIZ010000121.1:0-15365 GCF_039526425.1 Streptomyces thermospinosisporus | reverse complement strand
GGGCAGGTCCGGGACGGACAGTCCCCGGGCGGGCAGGTCCCGGGCGCGCAGGTTCGGATGGACACTCCCGGGGCCGACAGGCCCCGAACGGACAGGCCCCGAACGGACAGTCCCCGGACCGACAGTCCCCGGACCGACCGGCCCTACAACCGCTGGATGATCGTCCCCGTGGCCAGGGCGCCGCCTGCGCACATGGTGATGAGGGCGAACTCCTTGTCGGTGCGCTCCAGTTCGTGCAGGGCCGTGGTGATCAGGCGGGCGCCGGTCGCTCCGACGGGGTGGCCGAGGGCGATGGCGCCGCCGTTGACGTTGACCTTCTCCAGGTCCTGGTCGAAGACCTGAGCCCAGCTCAGCACCACCGAGGCGAACGCCTCGTTGATCTCCACCAGGTCGATGTCGCGGAGCGTCATCCCGGCGCGGCCCAGCACCGCGTGGGTCGCGTCGATCGGGCCGTCGAGGTGGAAGTGGGGGTTCGCACCGACCAGGGCCTGGGCGACGATCCGCGCCCTCGGCTTCAGCTTCAGGGCGCGGGCCATGCGCTTGGACGCCCACAGGATCGCCGCCGCTCCGTCCGATATCTGGGAGGAGTTGCCCGCCGTGTGCACCGCCGTCGGCATCACCGGCTTCAGGGCGGCCAGCGCCTCCATGGACGTGTCGCGCAGGCCCTCGTCCCGGTCCACCAGGCGCCACATGCCCTGACCGGCGTGCTGCTCCTCCTCCGTCGTCGGGACCTGGACGGCGAAGGTCTCCCGCTTGAAGCGTTCCTCCGCCCACGCGGCGGCCGCCCGCTGCTGGGAGAGCAGGCCCAGCCGATCCACGTGCTCCCGGGTCAGGCCACGGTGGCGTGCGATGCGCTCCGCCGCCTCGAACTGGTTGGGCAGGTCGACGTTCCACTCGTCGGGGAAGGGCCGGCCCG
Source organism: Streptomyces thermospinosisporus (assembly GCF_039526425.1). Classification (NCBI taxonomy): domain Bacteria; kingdom Bacillati; phylum Actinomycetota; class Actinomycetes; order Kitasatosporales; family Streptomycetaceae; genus Streptomyces; species Streptomyces thermospinosisporus. The sequence goes on along the minus strand of NZ_BAAAIZ010000121.1, from coordinate 14,449 downwards.
GCCCGTGCTTGGAGGCGGACCCCAGCGGCACCCGCGACATCGACTCCACGCCGCAGGAGATGCCCATGTCGATCACCCCGGCCGCGATCATGTTCGCGGTCATGTGGGCCGCCTGCTGCGAGGAACCGCACTGCGCGTCGACCGTGGTCGCCGCCGTCTCGTAGGGCAGCCCCATGGTCAGCCAGGCCGTGCGCGCCGGGTTCATGGACTGCTCTCCCGCGTGGGTGACCGTGCCGCCGACGATCTGCTCCACGCAGTCGGCGGGGATGCCGGTGCGGCCCAGGAGTTCGCGGTAGGTCTCGCCCAGGAGGTAGGCGGGGTGGAGGTTGGCGAGCGCGCCGCCGCGCCGGCCGATGGGGGTGCGTACGGCTTCGACGATCACGGGTTCCGCGGCCATTGGGGGGTCCTCTCCGCAACTCGTACCCGGAACTAGTACGCGTTCTAGTTCTGTTGGCAGTCTGCTGAGTGGGAGGGCGGCGCCGCAAGGGTCGTGCAGTCGCTGAGGGCGTGATGCGCGAGGAAAAGTGCCCGCAATTGGGCAGGCTTTCCGTCTTGCGGGTTGTAGAACTCGTTACTACGGTCCTCCCGACTCCGCATCTGATGAACCGTCACCGACCGCACCGACCACCGTCTGCCGGCCCCCCCCGACGCTGCTGGAGTGACGTCCCATGCCCTGCCCAGCGCTGCCCGACGGATTCGACTTCACCGACCCCGACGTACTGCACCGCCGCGTGCCGTTGCCCGAGTTCGCCGAGCTGCGCCGGACCGAGCCGGTGTGCTGGATCCCCCAGCCGCCCGGCGCGGCCGGCTACGGCGACGCGGGGTACTGGGCGGTGACCCGGCACGCCGACGTCAAGTACGTCTCCACGCACCCCGAGTTGTTCTCCTCGTACCTGAACACGGCGATCATCCGCTTCAACCAGGACATCGACCGGGACGCGATCGACGCGCAGCGCCTGATCATGCTCAACATGGACCCGCCGGAGCACACCCGGGTGCGGCAGATCGTGCAGCGCGGGTTCACGCCGCGGGCGATCCGGGCGCTGGAGGAGCGGCTGCGGGCGCGGGCGGAGGCGATCGTGGCGGCGGCGGGGGCGCACCCGGGGCCGTTCGACTTCGTCACCGAGGTCGCCTGCGAGCTGCCCCTGCAGGCGATCGCCGAGCTGATCGGCGTGCCGCAGGAGGACCGGGGCAAGATCTTCGGCTGGTCCAACAAGATGGTCGCCTACGACGATCCGGAGTACGCCATCACCGCGGAGGTCGGCGCGGAGTCGGCCGCGGAGATCATCGCCTACGCGATGAACATGGCCGCCGAGCGGAAACGGTGCCCGGCGCGGGACATCGTCACCCGGCTGGTGGCGGCCGAGGACGAGGGGAACCTCAGCAGCGACGAGTTCGGCTTCTTCGTGCTGCTGCTGGCGGTCGCGGGCAACGAGACCACGCGCAACGCCATCACGCACGGCATGCACGCGCTGCTCACCCACCCCGGGCAGTGGGAGCTGTACAAGCGGGAGCGGCCGGCGACGGCGGCCGAGGAGATCGTGCGCTGGGCGACACCGGTGGCCGCCTTCCAGCGCACCGCGACCCAGGACACCGAGCTCGGCGGCAAGACCATCCGCAAGGGCGACCGGATCGGCCTCTTCTACTCCTCCGCCAACCACGACCCGGAGGTCTTCACCGACCCGGACACCTTCGACATCACCCGCGACCCCAACCCCCACCTCGGCTTCGGCGGCGGCGGCCCCCACTACTGCCTCGGCAAGTCCCTCGCGGCCCTCGAGATCGACCTCATCTTCAACACCCTCGCCGACGCGATGCCGGACCTGAGACTCGTGAGCGAGCCCCGCCGCCTCCGCTCCGCGTGGCTCAACGGCGTGAAGGAGCTGCGGGTGAGCGCGCCCTGAGCAGCCTGTGGACCTGGCGTCGGCGGACCGCCGCTCGCCCTCGCCGGGCCCGTGGTCAAGGCGCACCGGATGCCGTCATCGGCGGCCGCCGAACCGGCATGGCGAAGGCGGCGCCCCCGGGGATCTGGGGGGCGCCGCCTTCGGTATCAGGGGGTGCTGGGAGTGGCTCAGTACCAGTTGTTGGCCTGCCAGAACTCCCACGCCTCGCACGGGCTGCCGTAGCGCTCGTTCATGTAGTTCAGGCCCCACTTGATCTGCGTGGCGGGGTTGGTCTTCCAGTCCGAGCCGGCCGAGGCCATCTTCGAGGCCGGAAGCGCCTGAACCAGCCCGTACGCACCGCTGGAGGCGTTGGTGGCGGTCGGGTTCCAGCCGCTCTCGTGCTCGACGATCTTCGAGAAGCACTGGAACTGCGCCGAGTTGCCGATCATCTTCTTGGCGATCGCCTGGGCCGAGCCGGAGTCGGCGGCCTGGGCGGGAGCGGCGGCGATCAGGGTGCCGCAGGTGACGGCGGCCAGGGCGGTACCGGCCAGAGCCTTCTTGGGGGCGGAGATCGTACGGAGGAAGGAAGCGGCGGACACAGGCGGCCTTTCGGTCGGGAGCATGACAGTCGCTTTCTGCCGTTGCCGTACGGGAGTTGCCGCTGCGGCGGGGCATGGGGCGGCGCCGTGGCCCTGGTGGGCACATCGGCGCCTGGCGACGTCGTCCACAGAAGCAGACCGGCGGATGTGTCCGCAAAGGTCCCTTTTACTAGCGTGCGTCGCATGTGGGCCGGGATGGGGGCGGTGGGCCGCTCCCGGGCGGGGATCGCGGCTACGGCCCTGCTTCGTAGGTGACCCACGTCATGTGGGGTGCTTCACCTGGGCGGGGTCCTGGAATGTGACGGGGGCCTCGAACGCGGCCCGCCGGGTGGCTCTGCGTAGTGCCTTCAGTACGGGCTTGCCGAGCGTCAGGGTCAGCACGACCGTGATCACGGCCCGGCCGAGGTCCCAGCCGAGGGAGGTCGCCAGGCAGTAGGCGGTGAAGCGGGCCAGATTGCCGGTCAGCGAGGCGTCCGGGTCGAAGGCGATGCCCGAGGCCAGCGCCGACATGAAGGGCCAGCCCGCCATGTTCATCACCGTGCCGTAGGCGAAGGCCGCCAGGAAGCCGTACCCGGCGAGCAGCCACACCTCGGGGCGCCCGCGCAGGCGGTCCGGGCCCGGCAGCAGGCCGGCGCCCATGGTGAACCAGCCCATCGCCAGCATCTGGAACGGCAGCCAGGGCCCCACCCCGCCCGTGAGCAGCGCGGAGGCGAACAGGGTGATCGCGCCGAGGACGAAGCCGAAGCCAGGCCCGAGGACCCGGCCGCTGAGCACCATGAGGAAGAACATCGGCTCCAGACCGGCCGTGCCCGCGCCGATCGGCCGCAGCGCGGCCCCCGTCGCGGCCAGCACGCCGAGCATCGCCACCGCCTTCGGGCCGAGGCCCGACTCGGAGATCGTGGCCGCCACCACCGCGACCAGCAGCACCAGCAGGCCCGCGAAGAGCCAGGGCGCGTCCTGCGCGTGCGCGGTCAGCGCGGAGGCGGGCGGTGCGAGGAACGGCCAGCCGAAGGCGACCACGCCCACCGCGCTCACCAGGGCGAGGGCGGCGAGCGAGCGCGGGCCGAGACGGACGGCCCGGGCCTGCCGGACAGTCATCGACGGACCTCCTGTGCCAGCGCCTCCCGTACCTGGCCCACCGTGAGCCAGCGCTGCGGGGCGAGGATCTTGGCGACCTGCGGCGCGAACGACGGTGAGGCGGTGACCACCTCCGCCGCCGGACCGTCCGCGATCACCTCGCCCTCGGCGATCAGCACGACCCGGTCGGCGAGTTCCGCGGCCAGCTCCACATCATGGGTGGCCAGCACGATGGCGTGACCCTCCGTGGCCAGGCCTTGCAGGAGCGTGACCAGGCGGGCCTTGGCCGCGTAGTCGAGGCCGCGGGTCGGCTCGTCCAGCAGGAGCAGCGGGGGGCGTGCGGTGAGGACCACCGCGAGGGCGAGGGTCAGGCGCTGGCCCTCGGAGAGGTCCCGGGGGTGGGTGGCGTCGTCGATCCCCGGCAGCAGCTCGGACAGCAGCGCCCGGCAGGTGCCGGGCTCCGCGTCCGCGTCCCGGTCGGCGGCGGCGCACTCGGCGGCCACCGTGTCGGAGTACAGCAGATCGCACGGCTCCTGCGGGACCAGGCCGACGCGGCGCACCAGATCGCGCGGGCGCGTCCGGTGCGGGACGGCGCCCGCGCTGCGGACCGAGCCGGCGGACGGGGCGACCAGCCCCACCAGCGCGCCCAGCAGGGTCGACTTCCCGGCGCCGTTGCGCCCCATCAGGGCGACGGTCTCTCCGGGTGCGACGGTGAGGTCGATGTGGCGCAGGGCCTGCACGCGACCCCGGCGGACGGCGAGCGCGCGCACCTCGGCGACGGGTGGCCCGGATGTACGGGCGTCGGTGTGTGACTCGGGGGTGCTGCGACGGAACAGGCCCCGGCGGGCGGAGGATGTCGGCGTCTGCGGGGCGGCCTCGCGCGGCGGTTGTTGCTGCTGCCGGCCGGCGAGGCGTTCGCGGAGCGGGGCCGCGCGGCGGCGGGCGTCGCGGACCGTCAGCGGCAGCGGAGACCAGCCGGCAAGGCGGCCGAGCTCCACCACCGGAGGGCAGACGGGGGAGACCGCCATCACCTCCTGCGGCGTGCCCAGCAGCGGCGGCTCGCCCGGAGCGGGCAGCAGGACGACCTGGTCGGCGTACTGGATCACCCGCTCAAGGCGGTGCTCGGCCATGAGGACCGTCGTACCGAGGTCGTGGACCAGCCGCTGCAGGACGGCGAGGACCTCCTCGGCCGCGGCCGGGTCGAGGGCGGAGGTCGGCTCGTCGAGCACCAGCACCCGGGGGTGCGGGGTGAGGACCGAGCCGATGGCGACGCGCTGCTGCTGGCCGCCGGAGAGCGTGGCGAGGGGACGGTCGCGCAGCCCGGCCAGGCCCAGCACGTCCAGGGTCTCCTCGACCCGGCGCCGCATCACCTCGGGCGGCAGGCCCAGCGACTCCATGCCGTAGGCGAGTTCGTCCTCCACGGTGTCCGTGACGAAGTGGGAGAGCGGGTCCTGGCCCACCGTGCCGACCACGTCGGCGAGTTCGCGCGGCTTGTGGGTGCGGGTGTCACGGCCGGCGACGGTGACCCTGCCGTGCAGGGTGCCGCCGGTGAAGTGCGGGACCAGGCCGCCGACCGCGCCCAGCACGGTCGACTTGCCGACGCCGGACGGCCCGGCCAGCAGCACGAGTTCCCCCTCGGGGACCTCGAAGTCGACGCCCCGGACGGTGGGTTCGTCCGCCCCGTCGTAGGTCACCGACACGTTCTCGAAGCGGATCACGACGGCTCCTCGCGGCTGTCCTGGTGAGGTGCGGGGGCGATGAAGGCGGGCAGCAGGCCGATCAGCACGGCCGCCGCCGGCCACAGGGGAAGCGCCGGGGCGACCAGCGGGACCACACCCGGGTGCAGCGCCGCCGGATCGCGGACGGCGGCCAGCGCCGTCACGGCCGCGACGGCGGCGCCGGAGGCGGCGACCAGCCAGGCCCGCGCGTCCCACCGGTCCGGGCGGTACCGGGTGCGCAGCGAGCGCCGGCCGCCCAGCCACAGCCCCGCCAGCGCGGCGGCGAGCCCGCCGAGCAGCAGGGGCACGCCGTAGCCGGCGCCCGCCGCGGAGAGCAGACCGTACGTCCCCGCGCAGACGCCGAGCAGACCGCCGAGGGTGAGCGCGGCGGTGGTCCGGCGGACGGCGGGCGGGACCTGCGCGGTGCGGCCGTAGCCTCGGGCGTCCATGGCGGCGGCGAGCGCCACGGAGCGTTCCAGCGCGCCCTCCAGCACGGGCAGGGCCACCTGCGCCAGGCCCCGGAGTCCCTTGTCCGGACGCCCCCGCAGGCGCCGGGCGGCGCGCAGCCGCTGGACGTCGGCGATGAGATGCGGCGCGAAGGTGAGCGCCACGACCACGGCCACGCCCGTCTCGTAGAGCGCGCCGGGCAGGGACTTCAGCAGCCGGGAGGGGTTGGCCAGGGAGTTCGCGGCGCCCACGCAGACCAGCAGGGCGGCGAGCCGGAGGCCGTCGTAGAGCGCGAAGGTGAGCGCCTCGGCGGTGACCTTGCCGCCGAGGCGGATGCCCTGCGCCCAGTCGGGCAGCGGGACTTCGGGCAGGGCGAGGATCACATGCGTGCCGGGGATCGGCGAGCCGAGGACGGTCGCGAACACGAGGCGGACGAGGAGGACGGCGAGCGCCAGCTTGACGAACACCCCGTAGGAGCGGGCCCAGGGCGCGTCGGGGCGGCGGGTGGCCACGACGTACGCGGAGACGGCGATGAGGAGGCCCAGCAGGAGCGGGTTGGTGGTGCGGGTGGCCGCGGTGCCGAGGGCCAGCGACCACAGCCACCAGGCGCCGGGGTGCAGCGCGTCCGGCCGGCCGCGGCGGGCGGTGGGCGTGCCGGTCCGTGACGGGCTCATCTCCGCGTCGGGCTGCGCCGGACCGGTCCCGGCCTCCGCCCGCGCCGGACCGGTCCCCGCGCTCTCACGGGGGGACTTGGCCGGCTCACCGCTCGCGGAGGTGCCCCGGAGGCCCTCGCGGCGTCCGGCGAGGGGCGAGGGCCCGCTGCGGGGCGTGCTATCGGCCATGCCTGCGTCGGGCCTGCCAGAGGGCGGCACCGGCCAGCAGCACCACGACCGCGGCACCGCCGATCAGCCCCAGCGAAGGCCCGCCGTCAGAGGCGGACTTGGCGGACTTCTCCTTCTCCGCGGACTGCTCCCGGGCCTGCTCCTCGTCCGCCGAGGCGTCGTCCGGAGCCTTGCCGGACACCTGCTCCCCGCAGCCCTTCGCCGGATAGCCGGCGATCGCGCACAGCAACGCCTTGGCGTCGTAGCGCAGGGGTTCGGCGACGGCCGCCAGCGCGTCGGAGGTCGTCGCGTCCTCGGGGACCCGGGCGCAGGCCGTGCGGTTGGCGGGCGGACGCTCGCCCGAGGGAGCGTCGGCCCGCGTGCCGAAGTCGAGGACCAGGGCCACGCGCTTGGTGCCGTCCTTCGGCGGGGTCTTGGCGCAGATGGTGCCGAAGTCGGCGGTGCCGCGCGGCTTCGCCGCGTCACCGGAGTCCTCGCTGACGGAGAAGCGGAAGCCCTGGACATCGCCGTCGTAGGGGCGGGCGGTGGACGGGCCCTGGGTGGCGTACGTCCACTGCTCGCCCTCGCGCTCCCAGAACGACCAGTAGCGGTACCCGGCGGCCTGCGCCTGGCCCGCTCCCGCCGGCACCGGCAGGAGCGCGGCCAGGAAGGCCAGGAACAGCACGAGCGTTCTGCGGGTCACGGCTGCTGCCTCTTCCTGCGGCCGCTGAACAGGAAGCCGATGCCGATACCGGCGACCAGGCACACGCCGACGTACCACCAGACGCCGAAGCCGGAGTCCGAGTCGGATTCGGCGTCGGAGGCGGCGGCCTTCTGCTTCTCCTTCTCGTTCTCCTTCTCGGCGGCGGGGCCGGTCGCGGCCAGCTTCTTCACCAGGTCCGTCCCGCCGAAGGCGCGCGGGTCGGCGCCGGTGGCGTGGGCGGCGAGGATCAGCTGGGCGTAGGCGGCGGGGCCGCTCTGCGCCGCCCAGCCGGCGGCGTTCTTCTCCAGCCAGGCCAGGGACTTCTTCGCCGGCTCCATCGCGCCCAGCGCGGCGAGGGCGACCACCGCGTCCGCGGTGTTGCCGTGGTCGGGCTGCTCGGAGCCGCCCAGCGAGGAGACCAGATGGCCGTCCTCGGCCAGCTCGTCCTTCAGGTACGCCCCGCCGTTCACCGCGGCCTGCCCGGGGCCGCCGGCCTTCTCGCAGGCGAGCTCAGGAGTGCCCGTCTTCGCGGGCTCGACCACCAGACCCTTGCCGAGCAGGCCGAGCACGCCCGCCGCCGTGGCGTCGGCGTTGGCGATCAGCTTGCCCTTCTTGTCCGGCTGGAAGGCGAACGCGCCCGCCCCGTCGCCCTTGCAGGGCAGCGCCAGCTTCAGCAGGGCGTCGTAGGGGGACTTGCCGTCCTTCGTCACCTGGGCCGGCTTCTCGCCGGTGGCGGCGAGCGCACCGATGACGACGGAGGTGGAGTTGGCGTCGCTCGGGCCGCCCGCGGTGTAGCCCCAGCCGCCGTCCTCGTTCTGTATGGACTTGAGCCAGTCGACGGCCTTGCCGGTCGCCTTGTGGTGCCCGCCGAGCGCGGCCAGGGCCTGGACGGCGGCGGCCGTCTGGTTGGTGTCGACGGGGGTCTTGGCGTCGCAGGCGCGCGAAGTGTCGGCGCGGTACGGGGCGAAGGAGCCGTCGGCGCACTGCTGGCCGGTCAGCCAGTCCACGGCCGCCTTCGGCGGCTTCACGCCGGCCGTGTCCTGGGCGAGCAGCGCCAGCGACTGGCGCCAGACGCCGTCGTACTGCGGGTCGCCGTCGCCGTACAGGGCGGCGGGGAGGGCCTTGGACGGCTCGGGGGACGGGGACGAGTCGGCGGCGGCCGGGGTGGCGGCGCCGATCACGGCGACGGCGGCCAGGACCGCGGCGCAGCGGCGGACGTTCATGATCGGCGGGTGCCTCTCTCCCTTGATGCCGGTGCAGGGGGCGGGCGGCAGGGGAGACCCCGGCGGCTCGGCCCCGTATACCTCGACGGTGCCGTGCTCCGGCGGACTGCCGGGCACGAGAGCCGGTCACGATCCGTGCGGGGCATTCCGGCTGACCGTCCTCCGGGGACGGATCACGGTTGCGGGTCAGCGCCGGAATTGCACCGGCTTCCCCCCGTACGGCGTGAAGCGACGCCGCCACTTTACCCGCACGTAGTCAGGGGGCAGGGTGGGGTGCCTCACCTCACGATCCCGTGCGGTCCGGGTCACGCGGCTCGTCTCGCGCGGTCCGGGTCACGCGGCTCGTCTCGCGCGGTCCGGGTCACGCGGCTCGTCTCGCGCGGTCCGGGTCACGCGGCTCGTCTCGCGCGGTCCGGGGCACGCGGCTCGTCTCGCGCGGTCCGGGTCACGCGGCTCGTCTCGCGCGGTCCGGGGCACGCGGCTCGTCTCGCGCGGTCCGGGGCACGCGGCTCGTCTCGCGCGGTCCGGGTCACGCGGCTCGTCTCGCGCGGTCCGGGTCACGCGGCTCGTCCCACACACACTCGGGCCAATGTCGCCAACTCCCGGCATTCCAGGTCATACCGCCGCGTAGGTCACCGGGCCGCTGCCCGGGACCGCCTCCGCCCGGCCGAGCTTCACCAGGTGGCGCAGATGGGACTCGGCCTCCGCGACGGCGATGGTGCGGGAGGTGTGCGGGATGTCGTCCCAGGGGCGGTTCCAGGTCATGCGCTCCGCCAGCTGCCAGGGGGTGAGCGGGGTGGCGAGCAGGGCCAGCAGGCCGGTGAGGCGGGAGGCGTGGTGGGCGCGCAGGGCGGCGACGCGGGCGGGGGCGTCGGTGAAGGGGTGCTGGTGGGCGGGGAGGATCTCGGCGGGGGTGAGACGGGCGACGCGTTCCAGGGAGTCGAGGTAGTCGCCGAGGGGATCGGTCGGGGTGGTGTCGTCGGGGTCCTCGTAGAGGCCGATGTGCGGGGTGATGCCGGGCAGCAGATGGTCGCCGGAGAAGAGACGGCCGTTGCCCGGGAGCCGGGCCGGATGCTCCTCCTCCAGGTGCAGGCAGACGTGACCGGGGGTGTGGCCCGGCGTCCACACGGCGCGCAGCCGGCGGCCCGGCAGGTCGAGCAGTTCGCCGGGGACGATCTCGCGGTCGGGGAGCGCGGGGGAGAGGGCGGGGAGGGCGCGGCGGCCCAGGGCCGCGCGCAGCGGCGCCAGATGGCTCTCGGGGGCGCCGGCGGCGGCGAGCCGGTCGGCCATGTAGGTCAGCCAGCGCTCGGGCGGGGCCTCGCGGGTGCGGCGGACGACGTCGATGTCCGCCGGGTGCATGGCGATCCAGGCGCCGGAGGCCTCGCGTACCCGGCCGGACAGGCCGTGGTGGTCGGGGTGGTGGTGGGTGACGACCACGCCGTGGATCTCGGAGACGGAGGTGCCGCAGGCGGTCAGGCCCTCGGTGAGGGTGGTCCACGCCTCGGGGTCGTCCCAGCCGGTGTCGATCAGCACCGGGCCCGCGTCGGTGTCGAGGACGTGGACCAGGGTGTGGCCGAGGGGGTTGTCCGGGATGGGGACCCGCAGCGAACGGACGCCCCCGCCATGGTCGTAGACCCCTGTCTGCGTCTGCGGCTGCCTCTGCGGTTGCGGCTGCGGCTGCGGTTGCGTATGGGCCATGGGCTCCCCCGATCGCCGGACCGGACTCCGGCCAGGTCACTATAACTAGAACGCGTTTCGACAGTAGCCCCGGACGACTTTCCTTCGGCCTTTCCGTTCCGGCCGCCCGCTGCAAGGCCCGTGGACTGTGCTGACCGGAACTGGTATCAGTGCCAGTATCTGATGGAGCGTCAGAAGCAGCGGCTTCGGGGAGGCGGCCGGCCATGACCGGGCTCGTGGAACACGGACAGCTGTTCATCGGCGGGGAGTTGACCGACCCCCAGGGCCGCGAGGTCATCGAGGTGATCTCCCCGCACACCGAGGAGGTCATCGGGCGCGTGCCGCACGCCTCGGCCGCAGACGTCGACCGCGCCGTGGTGGCGGCCCGGCGGGCGTTCGACGAGGGCCCCTGGCCACGTACGAGTCTCGCGGAGCGCATCGAGGTCGTCACCCGGATCAAGGACGGCATCGCAGCCCGCCATGAGGAGATCGCCCGCGTCGTCTCCTCCCAGAACGGCTCCCCCTACTCCTGGAGCGTGCTGGCGCAGGCGCTGGGCGCGGTGATGGTGTGGGACACCGCCATCGGGGTCGCGCGGGAATATGCGTACGAGGAGAAGCGGGACGGTGTGCTGGGCCCGATCCTGGTGCGCCGCGAGCCGGTCGGTGTGGTCGCCGCCGTGATCCCCTGGAACGTCCCGCAGTTCGTGGCCGCCGCCAAGCTCGCGCCCGCGCTGCTCACCGGCTGCACGGTGGTGCTCAAGCCCTCGCCCGAGGCGCCCCTGGACGCCTATGTGCTGGGCGAGATCGCCCGTGAGGCCGGGCTGCCCGAGGGGGTGCTGTCGATTCTGCCGGCCGACCGGGAGGTGAGCGAGTACCTGGTCGGGCACCCCGGGGTGGACAAGGTGTCGTTCACCGGGTCGGTCGCGGCGGGCCGGCGGGTGATGGAGGTGGCCGCGCGCAACCTGACCCGGGTGACGCTGGAACTGGGCGGCAAGTCGGCCGCCGTGGTGCTGCCGGACGCGGAGGTGGAGCCGGTCGTCGAGGGCCTGGTGCCGGCGGCCTGGATGAACAACGGGCAGGCCTGCGTGGCCCAGACCCGCATCCTGCTGCCCCGCTCCCGCTACGACGAGTTCGCCGAGGCCCTCGCGGCGGCGGCGAGCGCCCTGGTGGTCGGCGACCCGCTCGACCCGGCCACCCAGGTGGGCCCGCTGGTCGCCGAGCGGCAGCAGCGGCGCAGCCTCGACTACGTACGCCTCGGCCAGGAGGAGGGCGCCAAGGTCCTGGCGGGCGGCGGGCGTCCGGCCGGCCTGGACCGCGGCTGGTATGTCGAGCCCACCCTCTTCGGTGACGTCGGCAACGGCATGCGCATCGCCCGCGAGGAGATCTTCGGCCCGGTGATCTGCCTGCTGCCCTACGACGACGAGTCCGACGCGGTGAAGATCGCCAACGACTCCGACTACGGCCTCAGCGGCAGCGTCTGGACCACCGACACCCGGCGCGGCATCGACGTGGCCCGCCGCATCCGCACCGGCACCTACTCGGTGAACACCTTCAGCCTCGACATGCTCGGCCCCTTCGGCGGCTACAAGAACTCCGGCATAGGGCGCGAGTTCGGCCCCGAGGGCTACGCCGAATACCTGGAGCACAAGACCATCCATCTGCCGGCCGGATGGGAGGGCTGAGCATGGGCACCTCTCCCGCGCGCCAGGGCCCCGGCCTGCGGGCGGGTGACCGCTGGCGGGTGGAGGTCGACCGGGCCGTGTGCATCGGCTCCGGCACCTGCGTCCACCACGCCCCGCACGCCTTCCGCCTCGACTCGGCCCGCCAGTCCCGCCCCGCGTCCGACGCCACCGACGCCGACGAACGGATCCTCACCGCGGCCGAGCACTGCCCGGTGGAGGCCATCGTCATCACGCTGCTGGACAGCGGGGAGCCGGTGTTCCCTCCGGAGGAGTAGCGCGGCGGCAACGGGCTTTTCGCAGCGGGCGGCGGCAACGGGCTCTTCGGCAGCGGGTGTCGGCGCCCGCTACCGTCGCTCGTCCGGCAGGTCGATCAGGCGGCACACCGTCTCGATGTCGATCTTCACCTGGGCGATGGAGGCACGCCCCGACAGCCAGGTGATCAGCGCCGAGTGCCAGGTGTGCTCGATCACGCGGACCGCGGACAGCTGGTCGGGCGTGGGGTCCTCCTCCAGGCCCATCGCGTCCAGGATGATCGCCGTGGTCTGCCGGGAGACCTGGTCGACCTCCGGGCTCACACTGCGGTCGGCGAAGGTCAGCGCACGCACCATCGCATCCGCCAGATGCGGCTCGCGCTGCAGCGCCCGGAACGCCCGCATCAGCGTCTCCGCCACCCGCCCGGCCGCCGTCTCACCGGCCGGCGGCTTCTTCCGCAGCGTGCCGTGCATGTGCTCCAGCTGGTCCTGCATGGTCGCCACCAGCAGATGGATCTTGGACGGGAAGTAGCGGTACAGGGTGCCGAGGGCCACCTGGGAGGACTCCGCCACCTCCCGCATCTGCACCGCGTCGAACCCGCCCCGGCTGGCCAGTTGCGCGGTCGCGTGCAGGATGCGGCGCCGGCGTGCCTCCTGCCGCTCGGTGAGCGGCGAGGCCGGAGAGGTACGTACGGTGCCGGCTTCCGACTTGATCACCATGTCCACCTTGCCCGTCCTGCCTGCTGCGCCCGTCTTGCCCTGGCCGGTCCCCGCGGGCGCGGGCCCGCTTCGTAACCCTCGGTGAGGGTGAGTGATCGGACAGCATGGCACGCCGCCCGCCGTGGCGTGAATCACCTGATCCACTGCTCACAGCACCCCTACCTGCCGGTAGATTCGAGTTCTCTGAACGATCAACTCTGAAACTTGTTCTAGGTTAGCGTCCCGTCGTAGTCTCGCGGGACAGTGCAGGGAGAAGGGGGCCCAGGGTGACCGCTGAGGCCAGTCAGGCCGGGCCCTTCGAGGGCCCTGCCGCCGACGGCTTGCGACCGCTGCGCATCGCACTCCTCACCTACAAGGGAAACCCGTTCTGCGGCGGGCAGGGCGTCTACGTACGCCATCTCTCCCGCGAACTCGCCCGCCTCGGGCACCGCGTGGAGGTCATCGGCGCCCAGCCCTACCCGGTCCTCGACGAGGGCTACGACGGGCTGAGCCTCACCGAGCTGCCGAGCCTGGATCTCTACCGCCAGCCGGATCCTTTCCGCACCCCGAAGCGGGACGAGTACCGCGACTGGATCGACGTCCTCGAGGTCGGCACCATGTGGACCGGCGGCTTCCCCGAGCCGCTGACCTTCTCGCTGCGCGCCCGCCGCCATCTGCGGGCCCGCCGCGGCGACTTCGACGTGGTCCACGACAACCAGACCCTCGGCTACGGCCTCCTCGGCGACCTCGGCGCGCCGCTGGTCACCACGATCCACCACCCCATCACCGTGGACCGGCAGCTGGAGCTGGACGCCGCCGAGACCTGGCAGCGGCGCTGCTCGGTGCGCCGCTGGTACGCCTTCACCCGCATGCAGAAGCGGGTCGCGCGGCGGCTGCCGTCCGTGCTCACCGTCTCCGGCACCTCCCGCCAGGAGATCGTCGACCACCTCGGCGTGCGGCCCGAGCGGATCCACGTCGTGCACATCGGCGCCGACACCGACCTGTTCTCGCCGGACCCGTCCGTGCCGGTCATACCCGGCCGGATCGTCACCACCTCCAGCGCCGACGTCCCGCTCAAGGGGCTGGTGTTCCTCGTCGAGGCGCTGGCCAAGGTGCGCACCGAGCAGCCCGACGCCCATCTCGTCGTCGTCGGCAAGCGGCCCGCCGAGGGCCCGGTCGCGCAGGCCATCGAGCGGTACGGGCTCGAGGGCGCCGTCGAGTTCGTCAAGGGCATATCCGACGCCGAACTGGTCGACCTGGTGCGCTCGGCGCAGGTCGCCTGCGTCCCCTCGCTCTACGAGGGCTTCTCGCTGCCCGCCGCCGAGGCCATGGCCACCGGCACCCCGCTGCTCGCCACCACCGGCGGCGCCATCCCGGAGGTCGCCGGACGCGACGGCGAGACCTGCCTGGCCGTGCCGCCCGGCGACGCCGGAGCGCTGGCCGCCGGACTCAACCGGCTGCTGGCGGACGAGGAACTGCGCCGGAGGCTGGGCGCGGCCGGCCGCGAGCGGGTGCTGCGCCACTTCACCTGGGCGCGGGCCGCGGAAGGCACCGTGGCCCGCTACCGCGAGGCCATCGACGCCGCGCCGCCCGGACGCACCGCGCGCCCCAGCCGTACCGCGCTCTCCGCACGCAGCGCGCGCCCCGCGGCCCGCCCCGCGGTCCCGGC
>NZ_BAAAIZ010000120.1:52529-57277 GCF_039526425.1 Streptomyces thermospinosisporus | reverse complement strand
TCGGCGGCCCGCACGTCCGCTACGTCCTGGACGAGAACCCCATGAGTTTCTGATCAATACTCCACGCCTTTGTAGACGTCGTGAGACACGAGTTTCCCCTGCTTGTACAGGTCGTACGCGTTGGCGATCTCGTTCGTCATCCCCTTGGGCAACTTGTCCGACAGGCGGCCATTGGGGCACCGGTCGTTGTGCACCAGGACGGGGATGCTGCCCGCCATCACGTAGTACGCAGGGATCTCGGCGATCGTCAGGTTGTGAACGCGCTGCTCCGACACGGTCCGGGACCGCACCGCGGAGACCCGGAACTGCGCGCCCGACGGCGTCCTGAGCCGTGCGCCGGGGGTGAGCTCCGCGGCCTCGCGCCAGGTGTTGACAGAGCCGGCCACCCAGAATCGGTGCCTGTCAGTCGCCGTCACTGTGCCGTCGGGCCGGGCACCGGGTCCGGAGACGGTGACCGTCCGGAGGTTCTTCGGGCCCTGGCTGCGGATGGTCGCCTCGACCGGCTCGGCCCGGGTCTGTCCCGTCTGCGGGTCCGTGGCCAGCACCTGGTCGCCGACACGCACGTCCTCGATGGGCTTCGGCCGGCCGTTGCTCATCAGGACCCGGGTGCCCGGTACGAAGCTGCTCTTCTGGCACGGCAGCTTCTTGAGCGCCTTGAGCTTGAGCGCGCTGAGAGCGAGGTCGTTCAGACAGTCGCCGGACTTGCTCGTGAGGCACTTCTCGACATCGTCGGCCCCCACGAACCAGGCGATCAGACGGTCGAGGTAGGTGCTGGTGATGCACTCCATCCCACCGGCACCGTCACCCGCGCAGACCAGCAGTGTCTCGCCCGGTTTCAGGTCTCCCTTCGACATCAGACTGTGCCGGACGGTGACCAGCCGCTTCTCGAGAGTCTTGCGGATCTCCTCGTCGGACAGTCGCTTCGGGCCTTCCTTCGCCTCCTGCTCGATCTGGGTCTTCAGCTCCGCAACGAGCTTGTCGGCGGCGGTCTTCAAGGCCTGGGTCCGTGCCTTGGCGGCGGCGACGGCATCCTTGTTCGCGGCCTCCGCCGCCACCCCCGCCTGGTAGGCGGAGATCCTGGCCTGGTAGGCGTAGCTCCCCGCGACCGCGGCGGAGTGTTCGGCGCGTTCTGCGGAGCGGGCCGCGGACTGGGCGTCTCGTTGTGCTGATGCGGCGGCGCTGCGGGCGGTCTTCGCGGATTCGGCGGCGCGGCTGGCGGACTGCTCTGCCTGGTCGGCGGACTTGTCCGCCTCCCGGGCGTAGTCGTCCGCCTGCTCGGCGGACTTCTTGGCCTTGTTCGACCACTCGACGGCCTTCTTGGCGTCCTTGCGTGCCTCGGCCGCGACTTTTTGGGCCTCGGCGGCATCCTTGTGAGCGAGGGCTGCCGATTTGTATGCCGCCTTCAGCAGTGTGGTGACCTCGGCGACGTGGGCCGCGGCGTTGGCGTCACGCTGCCGCGCCTTGTGCAGACCGACCTCGAGGAACGCCCGCAGTCCCGACGGAGGTCCCGACAGGGCCGCCTGCGCCGCGGCCTGCACCTCGGGGCCGCCCTCGGCGAGGGCCTCGGTGACGGCTACGCGGTCGTCGTCCTCACGAGCCTGGTACTGACCGGTCTCCAGGAAGTACGCGACGTCTTCCGCAGTACCGTCCAGCGCCTTGCTTGCGGCGGACTTCACTCCCGGACCGCCCTTGGCGGCGATCTGCGCGACGGCCACCCGGTCGTCGTCCTCCTTGCCGGGGTACGCGCGGGTGCGAAGGAACTCCCGCACCTGCTCGATCGGCTTGTCCAGGACGTCCAGCGCGGCCTGCTGCTGCGCGGGGATCTTCGTGTTCGCGGCGATGTGCGCCACGCCGGCCCGGTCGTCCTGCTCGAGGGCCACAGCCAGCCCGCTGTGCACGAACTCCACCACGTCCGCCTCGGTGCCGGACAGTGCGGTCTCGGCGGCGTCGCGTACCCACGTCCCTCCACTGCTCAGCAGGTTGAGCGCGGCCTGCCGGCCCTTGCTGACCGCGACGGCGCGGTCGGAAGCCGTCGCCGCTTCGGTCAGCAACTTCTGTGTGTCGTCCGGGAGCTGCTGACGGCGACCGATCTCGTACGCCGCGGTGGCCTTCCGGGCCTCGTGAGCCCGCCTGGCCTCCTCGGCGGCCAGAACTGCCTCGTCCCGCTGCTGGGCGAGCCGTTCCGCATCGGTCTTGCGGGCCAGTTCCGTCACGGAGGAGGCCTGCTCGGCTGCCTTCAGCGCGTTGTCGGCGGCCGCCGTGGCCCCGTTCGCCGCCTCGGTCGACTCCTTGGCGGCGTCCACCGCCTTGCCGGCGTTGTCGGCGGCTCTGTTCGCCGCCTTCGCCGCGGCCTCGGCATGGTCGGCGGCGTCGTTGGCCGCGTCCCGCGACTGCCGAGCGGCCTTCGCGGCCTGAGTGGCGTTCGTCTGGGCGGCGTTGGCAGCCCGCGTGGCCTGGTCGGCGAGCCGCTTGGCACGAGCCGCAGCGAGGGCCGCCTCGGTCCTCTTGGCACCGGCCTCGCCCGCCCAGCGGTCGGCGTCGGCTGCCGCTGCGGCCGCGGCAGCGGCGTTGACACCCGCGCTCGCCGCGGCCGAGGCGGCCTTGGCAGCGTTCTCGGCGGCGATACCGGCCTGGTCGGCGGCGGCAGCGGCCTTGCGCGCACCGGACGCCGCGGCGTTCGCCTTCTCCGCCGCCTTCCGGGCCTGCTTGGCACGAGCGGCGTCCGTGGCCGTCGCGGCAGCGGCCGATCTGGCCACCGAGGCCGCGTTTCCCGCACGGCTGGCGGCATACGCCGCCTGCGCCGCGGCAGTGGCAGCCACGCGCGCTGTCGTGTTCGCGGCAGCGGCCGCGGCCACCGCCGTACGGGCCGACTGCGCAGCTCGGTCGGCAGCAGCGGCAGCCCGGGACGCAGCAGCAGCAGCCTTGCCGGCCGACTGCTTGGCCTCCTGG
Organism: Streptomyces thermospinosisporus; assembly: GCF_039526425.1. Taxonomy (NCBI): domain Bacteria; kingdom Bacillati; phylum Actinomycetota; class Actinomycetes; order Kitasatosporales; family Streptomycetaceae; genus Streptomyces; species Streptomyces thermospinosisporus. The sequence continues at coordinate 54,328 of NZ_BAAAIZ010000120.1, read as the reverse complement.
GCCTCCTTGGCCGCGACCTGCGCTGCTTCCTTTGCCGCCTGTGTGGCCTTCTTCGCCTTGGCCGCCTCCTCCTTGGCGGTCTCCGTCAGCTTCTTCGCCTGCTTCTGCGCCTTTTCGGCGAGCTCGGCGAGCTGCGTGACGCTGAGCGTCTCCTGGTCACGCGCCGCGGCGATCTGCCAGCCGTGGTCCAGGAACTCCTGGATGTCCTCGGGCGTGCCGTCCAGGGCCTGCCCGGCCAGCTTCTTCACATTCGGACCGCCCGAGACCATCAGCTGAGCGACGAGGACGCGATTGTCGTCGGCCTGCGCCTTGTACTGGCCGTCCTGGAGGAACGCGGTCCAATCCTCGGGCGTACCGTCCAGTGCCTTGCTGGCCGCTTCCTTGACGCCAGGCCCGCCGAAGGCCATGACCTGCGCGACTTCGACGCGCAGGTCCTCCTCATGGGCCGGTGCGAACGAGGTGTTCAGGAACGCCTGCAACTCTGTGGCGCCGCCGCTCAAGGCAGCGTCGGCAGCCTTGCGAACGGCAGGACCACCGATGGCCATGACTTGGGCGACCTGAACCCGTAGGTCTTCCTCCCACACGACGGGCAGGTCCTGAGTCATGAACCTCTGGATGTCCTCGTCGGAGCCCAGCAGAGCAGCCTCGGCTGCCTTCCGTACCCCCGGGCCGCCGTACTTCCATGCCTCGAGCACGTCCGTCCTGTCGTACGAAGGCTCGGAGTCGTCGGCTGCGGCCGGCCACGGATCGCCACCCAGAACCATCACCAGGGCCAGCAGGGCCGCCGTGAGACCGCGCCATAGCGGCGCAGATCTCCAACTGGCAATCAAGACATTGCTCCTCACTATGGGCTGAAGACGACCGGGGCGGCCATGTCTGATCCGCGGTCACAGACCCACCACGGGCGAATGGTCCCTAACGGTGGAGTTGCTGAGAGGATCCGCGAGCAGCGACTGCCTCAGCCGGGCCGCGCACATCACGCCTGAGCGCAGCCGTCGACTGCCCGCGTTCAGACTCCGGAACTGGTGGTTCCTGGGAGGTGGTCCGCTGCGATCGGCCGGGGCAACGGCCCTCGGTCACAACCGTCCGGGCGTTGCATTGATGTCATTACCGCGCGCTGTACTCATCAAAGGCAGGCGAGCACAGTCATCTCAGCAACATGAGGAGTCGAAGGGCTCCGGCGGTCGCGAGCGATGGCCCGCTGCGCATGCCGGCATCCCCACCGCTCAACGTGCCAAGACAGGTCACTTCCCCCCAAGCATGATCCCCGTGTTGCCGCTGCCGGGCACACCCGACGTCACGCTGACGCCCCAGGCGCGGGTCAAGCGGCTGTGGTCATGGGGTCGGCGTGACAGGAGCAGATTCTCGCCGGGAGTCCACGAAGTTCACAGTAGATTCACAGACAACTTACCGTGCATCTTTGGCCAGAACTGCTCGGCCTGCTCTGCCCCTCAGCCCGCCTGCGCCTGCTGGCCCGTCCCCGCCGCGTTCGGCCACGCCTGGGCGCCCGGCCAGCCGCTCGCCGGGGCCGGGGAGAGGCCGTTGGTGCCGCGGACCTGGGCTGCCGTCAGACCGCCGCGGGCGGGGACGCCGGGTGGGGTGGGGCCGGTGGGCTGTGGGGCGGGGGTGGGCAAGGGCGCGGGGGCCGGGAACTGGGCCGCGGCCGGTACGGGCACCGGCTCCGGGGCCGGTGCGGGGGTCGGGACCGGCTGGGGGAGGGGCTGAGGGGCGGGCTGGGCGTAGGGCTGGGGCGCACCCGCACCCTGGGGGTCCGCCGAAGCTGCCGCCGGCATCGGCAT
>NZ_BAAAIZ010000120.1:41877-52474 GCF_039526425.1 Streptomyces thermospinosisporus | reverse complement strand
GGAGCGGCGGCGAGCCCAGGGGCGCCGGCACCGGCGGTCTGTGCCAGCCCCCGCATGCCTCCCCCGTTGGTCTCGCTCACCAGGCGGTCCACCGCCGCCGTGCCCGAGCTGTAGCCGGTCCCTGTGGACTGCTCGGGCACGGCGGCTCCCCTCCTGGACGTCCCGTAGAGCACCTGTTCCAGGCCGGACACCAGGCGACGCACGTCCACCTGGGGGCGCACCACGAGCCGCAGGAAGCGGCTGGAGGATCCGATCTTGTTGCCGCACTCGCGGACCAGGATGCGGTGCTCGGTGAGCAGCCGGTCCCGGACCACGGTGCCCTCGGCGCCGACCGGGAGGCGCACGAAGAGGAAGTTGCCCTGCGAGGGGTAGACCGTGAGACCCGGCAGGGCGGAGAGCTGGCCGGACATGTCCATCCGGTCCCGGCGCACCTGATGGAGGCTCTGCTGGTACTCCGCCTGGTGCTCCTTCAGCATGAACACCACGTGCTCGGCGAAGGAGTTGAGGTTCCACTTGGGCAGCATGGAGCGCACCCGGCCCGCCAGGGCGGGGTTGGCGACCAGGTAGCCGAAGCGGATGCCGTGCAGGCCGAAGTTCTTGCCGAGGCTGCGCAGCACGATGACGTTGGGCCGCAGCATCGCCTCCTGGACCACGCTGGGTTCCGCCTCCGCGTCGGCGAACTCCAGGAAGCTCTCGTCGATCACCACCAGGTCCAGATCGGCCATGGCGTCCATGAACTGCACGATGGCGTGCTTGTGCAGGAAGCCGCCGTCGGGGTTGTTCGGGTTGCAGATGACGGCGACCCGGGTGCCGCGCGCCCGGATGAACTCGGCGTACTGGGCAAGGTCCAGGGCGAAGCCGCTGGACTCCTGCAGCGGGAACATGTCGACCCGCTTGCCGGTCTCCATCGGCTGGTCGGTCCAGCGGCCGAAGGTGGGCACCGGCACCGCGAGCGACTCGCGGACCAGCAGATGGTCGATCCAGGTGATCAGCTCCGTGGAGCCGTTGCCCATGGCCACGCACTGCGGCGGCAGCTGCAGCAGACTGCACAGCTCGGCCGTGATGGTGTCGGCGCTGCTCGGGTAGAACGTGATGATGTCGCGCAGCCGTGCCGCCATGTCCTCGAACATGGCCGGGGTGGGGAAGTACGGGTTGCAGGGGATGCAGAAGTCCACCGGACCGGCCCCGTCGCTCTCCCGCGTCAGCGCCGCCATCGACGGGCTGTGTGCCGCGGTCGTGCGGAACAGCGAGGTGACGTTGTCGGCCAAGGGAACCTCCGTGTGCGGCGGACCCGGTGGGGAAGGAACGGGCCCGTCATGCGTGGGTGGCCCGCGCGGGGGAGCACGGGCCACCCTGGAGTACGGAGCCGGCCGGGGAGCCGTTCAACGCATGTGACGAAAATGTGACGGCCCGCAGCTCACGGGGGACCCGCGAACAGAGGGAACCCGTGAACAGAGAGAGGCCGCGGCTCAGGAGCCGGAGAAAGCACGGGCTCAGGAGCCGAAGGAGTGGACCGTCGTCGTGCGGTAGGTCTCGCCCGGACGCAGCACGGTCGACGGGAACGACGGCTGGTTGGGCGAGTCCGGGAAGTGCTGCGTCTCCAGGCACAGCCCGTCGCCCTGCCGGTAGACGTTCCCGCCGGTGCCCACCAGGGTGCCGTCGAGGAAGTTGCCGGAGTAGAACTGCAGCCCCGGCTCGTTGGTGCTGATCCGCAGGGTGCGGCCGGAGGACGGGTCGCGCAGGGTCGCCGCGAGCTCCGGGCGGTGGGTGATGCCCTTGTCCAGCACCCAGTTGTGGTCGAAGCCCTTCCCGTACAGCAGCTGCTGGTGCGCGGTGCGGATGTCCCGGCCGATCGGCTTGGCCCGGCGGAAGTCGAACGGCGTGCCCGCGACCCGCGCCGGCTCACCGGTGGGGATGAGGCCCTTGTCGACGGGCGTGAACCGCGAGGCCTCGATGGACAGTTCGTGGTCGTAGATGGTGCCGCTGCTCTCGCCGGCGAGGTTCCAGTAGACGTGGCTGGTGAGGTTGACCACGGTGGGCTTGTCGGTGGTGGCCCGGTAGTCGATGCGCCAGTCGCCGTTGCGGGTGAGGGTGTACGTCACCTTCACCTTCAGCGTGCCCGGGTAGCCCATCTCGCCGTCCGCGCTGGTGTAGTACAGCCGCAGCCCGACATCCGGCCCCTCGGTGAACGGCTCGACGTCCCACACCCGCTTGTCGAAGCCCTGCGCACCGCCGTGCAGGCTGTTCTCCCCGTCGTTGACGGAGAGCTGGTACGCGGTGCCGTCCAGGGTGAAGCGGCCCTTGCCGATGCGGTTGCCGTAGCGGCCGATCAGGGCGCCGAAGTAGGGGCTGGAGGCGACGTAGTCGTCGAGGTTGTCGAAGCCGAGGGAGACATTGGCGTACCGCCCGCGCCGGTCGGGCACCTCCAGCGACTGCACGATGCCGCCGTAGGACAGGACCTTCATCCGGGTCCCGCCGTTCTGCAGCGACCAGCGGTACACCTTCGTACCGTCGGCGAGCGTGCCGAAGAGTTCCTTCACGGGCTTCCTGCCTCCCGAGGCGTGTGCGGTGCCGCCCGCTGCGGCGGCGGTGAGTCCGGCGGCGGCCGCGCCGGCGATGAGGGTGCGTCTGTTCAGTTCCATGCGGCAGCTCCTGACGGGGGGGGAGCGGGACGACACCTCGGGGCGGGGAGAGTGCGGGGCCGGTCAGGACGGCCCCGCGCTCCCCCCGCGTGCGAGGGGCCCCGACGCTCTACGAACCGACCTTGCGCTTGTTCCACACGTCGAACCCGACCGCGGCCAGCAGCACCAGGCCCTTGATGACCTGCTGCCAGTCGGTGCCGATGCCGACGAGGTTCATGCCGTTGTTCAGCACACCCAGGACCAGGCCACCGATGATCGCGCCGAGCACGGTGCCGACGCCGCCGCTCATCGACGCACCGCCGATGAAGGACGCCGCGATGGCCTCCAGCTCGAAGTTCAGGCCGGCCTTGGGGGAGGCCGCGTTGAAGCGGGCGGCGAACACCAGTCCCGCCAGGGCCGCGAGCATGCCCATGTTCAGGAAGACCAGGAAGGTCACCTTCTTGTCCCGCACGCCGGACAGCTTGGCCGCGGGCAGGTTGCCGCCGATGGCGTAGATGTGGCGGCCGATGACGGCGTTGCGCATCACATAGCCGAAGCCGACCAGCAGCACACCCAGGATCAGCAGCACGATCGGCGTGCCCTTGTAGCTGGCCAGCAGCAGCGTCACCACGAGGATCGCCGCGGTGAGCGCGACCAGCTTCAGCGCGAACAGCTTGGCCGGCAGCACCTCCAGCGCGAACTCCTGCTGCCGCCGCCGGTCACGGACCTCCTGGTAGATCACGAACGCGATCAGCGCGAGGCCGAGCAGCAGGGTGAGGTTGTGGTAGTTGGTCTCCGGGCCGACCTCCGGCAGGAAGCCGTTGGCGACCTTCTGCAGCCCCCGGGGGAACGGGCCGAGGGTCTGGCCCTCCAGGAAGATCTCCGTCAGACCACGGAAGGTCAGCATGCCCGCCAGGGTCACGATGAACGACGGTATGCCCCCGTAGGCGATGAAGAACCCCTGTATCGCGCCCGCGAGGGCGCCCACCGCCAGACAGAGCACCACGGCGACCGGCCAGGGCAGGTCGTTCTTCACCATGAACACCGCGGCCATGGAGCCGACGAACGCGGTCAGCGACCCCACCGACAGATCGATGTGCCCGGAGATGATCACCAGCATCATGCCGATGGCCAGGATCAGGATGTAGCTGTTCTGCAGCACCAGGTTGGACACATTGCGCGGCAGCAGCAGGTCGCCGTCGGTCCACACCGCGAACAGCGCCACGATCAGGCCGAGCGCGATCAGCATGCCGTACTGCCGCATGTTGCGGCGCATGCCGTCCAGCACCAGTTTCAGCAGGCCGTCGCCGCCGGCCGGCCCGCCCTTCCCGGCCGGCGCGGGCGCCGGAGTTCTGGCGGTCACATCGGTACTCATCGGGTTACCTCTTTGTCCTTCGTCATCTGACGCATCAGCGCTTCCTGGGAGGCCTCGGCCCGCGAGAACTCACCGGTGAGCCGTCCGGCGGCCATGGTGTAGATGCGGTCGCACATGCCGAGCAGCTCGGGCAGCTCGGAGGAGATGAAGACGACCGCCTTGCCCTCGGCGGCCAGCTTGTCGATGACCGTGTAGATCTCGTACTTGGCCCCGACATCGATGCCACGCGTCGGCTCGTCGAGGATCAGCACATCGGGACCCGCGAAGATCCACTTGCTGAGGACGACCTTCTGCTGGTTGCCGCCGGACAGCTTGCCGACCGGCTCGAAGACGGTGGGCGCCTTGATGTTCATGGACGTGCGGAAGCCCTCGGCGACCTGCCGCTCCTGGTGCTCGTCCACCACGCCGCGCCGGGCGACCTTGTGCAGTGCGCTGAGCGAGATGTTGCGGCCCACGGTGTCGATGAGGTTCAGCCCGTAGTGCTTGCGGTCCTCGGTGACATACGCGATGCCGTGCGCGACCGCCTCCGGGACGGTCCTGGTGCGGATCTCCCTGCCGTCCTTCAGGACCGTGCCCGAGGCGTGCCGGCCGTAGGTGCGGCCGAAGACGCTCATCGCCAGCTCGGTGCGGCCCGCGCCCATCAGGCCGGCGATGCCGACGATCTCCCCGCGCCGCACGGTCAGGGAGACGTCGTCGACGACCTTGCGCTGCTGGTCGATGGGGTGGTGGACGGTCCAGTTGCGGATCTCCAGCGCCGGGGCCGCGCCCTCCTCGGGCTGGTGGGGGGTCCGCTCGGGGAAGCGGTGCTCCAGATCGCGGCCCACCATGCCGCTGATGATCCGGTCCTCGGTGGTCTCCGGTGCCTTCACATCGAGCGTCTCGATGGTCCGTCCGTCCCGCAGGATGGTCACCGAGTCGGCGACCCTGCGGATCTCGTTCAGCTTGTGGGAAATGATGATCGAGGTGATGCCCTGGTCCTTCAACTGCAGGATCAGGTCGAGGAGTTTGCCGCTGTCCTCGTCGTTGAGCGCGGCGGTCGGCTCGTCGAGGATGAGCAGCTTCACCTTCTTGGAGAGGGCCTTGGCGATCTCCACGAGCTGCTGCTTGCCGACCCCGATGTCGGCGACCCGGGTCTCCGGGTGCTCGTCGAGACCGACCCTGCGCAGCAGTTCGGTGGCGTGCCGCAGGGTCTCGTTCCAGTCGATGAACCCCCGGGTGGCGTGCTCGTTGCCGAGGAAGATGTTCTCGGCGATGGAGAGATAGGGCACCAGGGCCAGCTCCTGGTGGATGATCACGATGCCGTGCTGCTCGCTGGCCCGGATGTCCTTGAACCGGCAGACCTCCCCCTCGAAGAGGATCTCCCCCTCGTAGGTGCCGTAGGGGTGGACGCCGGAGAGGACCTTCATCAGGGTCGACTTGCCGGCGCCGTTCTCCCCGCAGATGGCGTGGACCTCGCCCTGCCGGACGGTCAGGCTGACGTCCGACAGCGCCTTGACGCCGGGAAAGGTCTTGACGATCGAGCGCATCTCCAGGACGGGTCCCGCCATGGTCGTGCCTTCCGGTCGGTGTGGATCCGTGAATCGTCGGGTGGCGGCGGTTACTTGAGGTCCGACTCCTTGATGTAGCCGGAGTCGACGACGACCTCCTGGTAGTTGCTCTTGTCGACGGCGACCGGCTCCAGCAGGTACGACGGCACGACCTTCACCCCGTTGTCGTAGGTCTTGGTGTCGTTGACCTCGGGCTTCTTGTCGTTCAGCAGCGCGTCGACCATGTTGGACGCCACCTTGGCGAGCTCCCGGGTGTCCTTGTAGACGGTCATCGACTGCTCGTCGGCGATGATCGACTTCACCGAGGCGACCTCGGCGTCCTGGCCGGTGACGATCGGCAGCGGCTTGGCCTTGGAGCCGTAGTCGTCCGACTTCAGCGCCGACAGGATGCCGATGGAGATGCCGTCGTACGGCGAGAGCACCGCGTGCACCCGGTCCTTCTTGTAGGCGGAGGTGAGGATGTCGTCCATGCGCTTCTGGGCGGTGCCGCCGTCCCAGCGCAGGGTGGTGACCTGGTTCAGCTCGGTCTGGCCGGACTTGACGACGAGCTGCTTCTTGTCGATGTACGGCTTCAGGACGTTCATCGCGCCCTGGAAGAAGTAGCGGGTGTTGTTGTCGTCGTTGGAGCCGGCGAACAGCTCGATGTTGAAGGGGCCCTTCTTGCTGCCGTCCTTCAGGCCCAGCTTCTCGACGATGTAGCTGCCCTGGAGCTCGCCCACCTTCTCGTTGTCGAAGGAGGCGTAGTAGTCGACGTTCTCGGTGCCGAGGATCAGGCGGTCGTAGGAGATGACCGGGATGTCCGCGTCCTTGGCCTGCTGGAGGACGTTGTTCATCGACTTGTTGTCGATCGCGGCGATGATCAGCGCCTTCACGCCCTGCGTGATCAGGTTCTCCACCTGGGAGACCTGCTGGTCCGGGTCGTCCTCGCCGTAGACCAGCTTGGTCTTGTAGCCCTTGGCCTCCAGGTTCTTCTTGACGTTGTTGCCGTCGGCGATCCAGCGCTCGGAGGACTTGGTCGGCATCGCGATGCCGATGGTCGCCCCCTCGGCGCCTCCCTTGTCCTCCTCGCTGCCGCCTTCGCTGTTCTGGCCGCAGGCCGAGAGGGTCAGGGCGAGGGAGGCGGCGGTGGCTATGGCGGCGAGGGCGGCTCTGCGGTTACGCATGATCATCATCCTTGATGAGAGGCCGAGAAGAGATGTGTGGGATTGTGCGCGACTGTGTGGGCTTCTGTGAAGTCGAGTTTCCGGAACGTTATGACGTGGTGCCGAAACGGACCAGATCGCCCGGCAGGCGCGAACCGAGCGGCGCCATCTCGCCGTCGGCGCCGTGCCGGGCCAGCAGGTCCAGGGCCAGCCGCCCGCGTCGCACCCGCTCCTTGGCCGTCGCCAGGGCGAGTTCGCGCAGGTGGTGGCCGTACGGATAGATGCCGGGGGCCTTGGACAGGCCGAATTTCAGATACAGCGGGGCCCCGCGCCGGATGAGCTCGGCGACCTCGTACATGCGCACATAGCCGCCGAGGTCGTCCGGAGCCTCGATGTACATGTCCATCGGGGTGGCCGAAACTCGCCGTATCTCGGTGACATGGCCGAGCGTCAGATCGCTCGGCACATTGATCGAGTCGGCGCCGAGCCGCTCGTACACCGCGTACGCCGCCGGATTGACCGGGCCGACGAGCGCGGAGACCTTGAACGTGGTGTCGGCGGGCAGCAGCCCGGCCGTGCGCGCCCGGTGCAGCGTCCACAGCACGCCCTCGTCCGCCACCAGCAGGCACTTCACGCCCAGCTCGGTGGCGCGCACGGCGTCCTCGACGCATCCGGCCACCGCGTCGTGGCCGCGCGCCCGCAGCCCGGCGCCCCGCGAGTCCGTGCGGGTCGAGCCGCCGATGTCCCAGGTGCCGCGCGGGCCGGTGAACAGGCACAGCTCGATGTCCCGTTCGGCGGTCGCCTCCACCATCTCGGTGATCTCGGCGTCCGTCAGCATCCACACCCCGCTGCCCTGGCTGATCCGGTGGACGGGGACGTCGAGACGGGCCGCCTCCTTCAGGACGACGGCCAGCGCCTCGGGCCCCTCGCAGGAGGGGATCTCGGTACGCCAGCGTCCGCCGCCGGGGAAGGAGTGCGGCGAGGCATCGGCGGGGTCGGGGGCGGGGGCGCCCAGGCCGAGCGCGGAGAGCACCTGCTCTCCGGGCCGGCGGGGTGCCGTGGGGGAGGGGTCGGTCACGAGGGGTCCTTCGTCGGGGTCGGTAGGTGTCGTTCGATATGCCGGACGGCGTTCGGAAACTGGTCCGCGGGTCGGCGAGCGGGCGACCGGGCCGGCCGGGGGGAGCGGACTCGGCCCGGGGGGACGGGGCTTGGCTCAGGTGGGCGGGCCCTAGGGGCGCAGCAGCACCTTCCCCACCTTCGGATCACCGGACCCCACCAGCTCGATGGCACGGCCGAAGTCCTCGAGCGGCAGGTGGTGGGTGACGAGCGGCAGGGGATCGAGCAGCCCGGCCGCGAAGACCCGCACCGCGTGCGCCCAGGCGGCGGGCGGAGCGCCGAACACGGTCCGCACCTCCAGCTGCCGCACCACGAGGCCGGTCGGGTCGAGCCCCTCGGCGCCCGGGGCCGGGATGCCGGTCAGGACCAGACGGCCGCCCCGGCGGAGCAGACCGGCGGCGGTGCGGGCCGCGTCCGCGGACCCGGCGGCCTCGACGACCACGTCGGCATCACCGGGGAGTTCGTCCTCGGTGGTGCGGAAGCGGGTAGCGCCGAACCGGTGGGACAGCTCCTCGCGGTCGCGCCGGGTGCCCACCACCAGCAGGTCGGCGGGGGAGTACGCCCGCAGGAACTGCACCGCGAGCATGCCCAGGGTGCCGGTGCCGGCCACCGCCACCCGCTCGCCGGGACGGACGTCCGCCTTCAGCACCGCCGCCGCGACGCAGGCGGCCGGCTCCAGCAGGGCGGCGGCGGTGAGGTCGGCGTCGTCGGGCAGGGGGTGCAGCAGCCGGGCCGGCAGGGTGAGCGTGGGGGCCATGGCGCCGGGCTGGGTGAAGCCCGTCTCCTCGTAGCCCGCGTCGCACAGGGTGGTCTCGCCCGCATGGCAGCGGTCGCAGACCTGGCAGTTGCGGAAGCCCTCGCCGGTCACCTTGCGGTGCAGCAGGGAGCCGGGGACACCGGGGCCGGTCCGCTCCACGGTCCCTGACCACTCGTGGCCGGGGGTGAGCGGATAACGGACGTAGCCCTCCGGGCGGTTGCCCTGGTAGACCTCGCGGTCGCTGCCGCAGATGCCGGCGGCGTGCACCCGGACGAGCGCCTCGCCGGGGCCGGGCTCGCGCGGGGTGTGCGGGACGAGACGGTGGACGCCGGGCGCGTCGATCACCACTGCGGTGCCGGTCATGCGGTCCCCTTCGGCCTGCGCTGCTCCCAGCCCTCGGCCCACAGGTCGAACCGGGCCTGCTGCTGCGGGAACTCGGCGGCCGCCGCCACGTCCAGCTCCACGCCGAGCCCCGGCGCGTCGGAGAGGTGGAAGCAGCCGTCCTCCGGATCCACCTGCGGGGCGCCCTTCACCACCTTCTTGATCTCCGCGTCCGCGAAGTCGTTGAAGTGCTCCAGGACCTTGAAGTTCGGCGTGGTGAAGCCGACCTGGAGGGAGGCGGCGGTGAGCACGGAGCCGCCTACGTTGTGCGGCGCCACCAGCATGTAGTGGGTCTCGGCGGTGGCGGCGAGCTTGCGGGTCTCCCAGATGCCGCCGATGTGCCCGACGTCCGGCTGGAGGATGTCGGCGGCCTGGTTCTCGAACAGCTCACGGAACTCGATGCGGTCGTGGATGCGTTCCCCGGTGGCGATCGGCATGTCCACCTTGGCGGCCACCTTCCGCAGCGCCTTGAGGTTCTCCGGCGGCACCGGCTCCTCCAGCCAGGCCGGCCGGAAGGGGGCCAACTCATGGGCGAGGCGCACGGCGGTGGCGGGGGAGAAGCGGCCGTGCATCTCCAGCATCAGCTCGGTCTCGGGGCCGACCGCGTCGCGGACCGCCTCGATGAGGGAGACGGCGTAGAGGGTCTGCTCGTGGTCCAGCTCGAAGTGACCGGTGCCGAAGGGATCGATCTTCAGGGCCCGGTAGCCGCGCTCCCGCACCTGCCGGGCGGCCTTGTGGTACGCCTCCGGGGTGCGCTCGGTGGTGTACCAGCCGTTGGCGTACGCCTTGACCCTGTCGGTCACCTTGCCGCCGAGCAGCTGCCACACCGGCACGCCGAGCGCCTTGCCCTTGATGTCCCAGCAGGCCATCTCGACCACCGCGATGCCGGACATCACGATCTCCCCGGCGCGTCCGAAGTCGCCGTACTTCATGCGCCGGACCAGCGCCTCGGTGTCGAAGGGGTCGGCGCCGCGGATGTGGTTGACCTCGGCCTCCTTCAGATAGCCGAGCAGGGCGTCGGTGTGGCCGAGCATCCGGGTCTCACCGACACCGGTCAGGCCCTCGTCCGTGTGCACCTGAACGTAGGTCAGATTCCGCCAGGGCGTTCCGACCACATGGGTGCTGATTCCGGTGATGCGCACGGTTGCTGCCCCTTTGGACGTTCGATATTTCGGCACGCGTTCGAAATTCTGGCGAGACAGTAAGGACGGGCGGCGAGGGTGTCAATGGGGCGTGCAGGAAACGGCCGTCTGTACGAAAGATTCACAGGAAGGTCTAGGAAGAGGACGTGACCGGAACCTAACCTTCCCGCGTCATGGACTACTGCCACCCCTGCCAACGGCACCTGAACGGCGCGCTCGCCTGTCCTGGCTGCGGTGCGCCCGCACAGGTCTCCGTTCCTCAGCCGGTGCCGGTTCCCGAGCCCGTGGTGCACCGGGAAGAAGAAGCCCCGTACGGGCACGCGGAGCACGAGGAGTCCGCGGAGCCGGAGCGGCCCGTGGCGGAGACGCGGCAGGGTGGCAGGCGCGACCGCAGGGCGGCGGCACAAGGAGCCGGCCGGCGGGACCGCAGGGCCGGGACGCAGGCCCCCGGCCGGCGGGACCGTGACGCGGAGGCGCACGGCGTCAGCCGCCGGGACCGCAAGGCGGGCGCCCACC